>NZ_JBMFRG010000013.1:0-37879 GCF_049968175.1 Dissulfurimicrobium sp. | reverse complement strand
ATTGGAATATCTTGGCGTAGGTATCTTTGAGGTGAGAGAGGTCTTCGAGGGCCTTTACCACCAGATATGACTGCTCCAGGAGTTCGACATTGTGTTCATCTATGTACCGCAGGGCCGCACCCATCTCCGGTGAGCCTTTCTGCGACTCCATGATGACCTTCACGTTTGAATAAAAAGGCCTCCAGATGTCTTCGAGCTTGTTCAGTTCAGAGATGAGTTTTTCATCGGTGGCAGGGGAAAGACCCAGGTCATTGTCGCCATCTTTTAATGCCTTGAGATAGCCATCAAAGGACGAGGAGGCATCTTTCAGGTCATCAAGGGCATCCTGATTCCCTTTCAGCATAAAGAGATAGACGTCTTTGGTCATCCTTTGGCTCAGCACCCTCTCCCTCTCGCCCAGAGTTATGGCGGCAGCGTCATGTTTATGCACAGACATTAGGAAGAGATTGACAGATATGGTGACAATGGTTGCAATGAACATTATTGCAACCAGGGCCGGGATAAGGAAGCGGATGGAATAGACGGAACGGATGTGTTGTTTCATGAGTCCTCTCCTTGATATTGAATCAAACCCGTCTGATAGGGTCTGAAGCTTGGTATTATTGATCATTTTACAACAAAATTAGCATTGAAATTAATAAAAAATAAATAAAAAGATAAATTAATATACTTACCCCCCCCATGTCAACTTGGCTGAAAACCCTTTTTCTCAATTTATTACAAATCATCAGGCCTGATTTGGTATCCTCACTTTCATGTGTCTGAGATTCCATTCAGGTTGAGTCCTATCTGGCTAGCGGCGTATGGGAATGGGAATAGCCTGTGAAAAGGGATTTTTTTCTTGACTTATGGCCATCAATCCTTTAAATAGACCTCCATGTCTTATCGTTTTTTGAACCTTGACCGCATGTCGGTCGTTAGATTTTTTTGGATCATCTTTGTCATCCTAAGCTCCGCCTTGATGGTTGCCTGTAAAGATGCTCGAGTAAACGGGATGGCCAAAAATCCATATACAATAGAAGAAGTGCGTAGGATGATGGCTTATCATGGGGCGCTTGCTGCAAAATTTGACGGCGGGCAGTGGTGGGCCTTGGCAAAAGGGGGATGGGTGCGCATTGAGAGCGGCGGCGCGTATAAATATGCCTTCCTTCCCCATGGGGACACCGGTCAGTTATAGTCCGCCTGTCTATTTCTTTTTTTCATTCTATTCCATAAGATCCCTGGATGCTTCGAGATGGAGATGTTGATATGGATAGCCCAAAAGGACTGAATGTATCTGATGTCATATGGGACCTCGATTGCCTCTATACCGGCCTCGGCGATCCCAGGATAAAGAAAGACATGGACAAGGCAGGCGCGTTGGCCGTTGACCTTGCCAGAAGATACGCAGGTAAGGTGGCGGAATTATCCGCTGAAGGGCTCTATGGGGCCATCAAAGAGATGGAAGGGCTTGCGGTGGCCGTCGCCCGTCTTGAGGCCTTTGCACAGCTTGTCTTTGCAACGCGCGTAAATGACCCGGAAGCCGGCGCCTTTCTCCAAAGGATAACGGAGTTTTCAAGCAGTATCTCTAGAGAGGTCGTCTTCTTTGATATCGAATGGGCGAATACCCCGGACGAGAAGGCGGATCTCCTACTCTCTTACAAGACGCTTCAACATTATCGGCATTATCTGAAATCGGCCAGACGCTACAGGCCCCATCTGCTTTCCGAAACCGAGGAGCGTCTCCTCGTAGACATCAGTCCTGCAGGCCGTTCTGCTTGGACGAAGCTCTTTGACAAGGTCCTCGCCTTCAAGCGTTTCGGTAAGAATGGCCGCACGCAGGAGGAGGTGCTTGCCGACCTTTACTCGCCGGAACGCGGTAAACGTAAAGATGCTGCAGCCGAGTTTACAGAAGGCCTTAGGGATGAATGTCATGTAATTGTTCACATATTTAATACGATCCTTGCGGATAAGATGATAGAAGACAGGCTGCGCCGATATCCCGACTGGATAAGTTCCATGAACCTGGCCAACGAGATAGATGCTGAGACTGTAGGTGCCCTTGTTGAGGCGGTAATCGGCCGCTACGACCTGGTCAGCCGCTATTATAAAATAAAACGTTCGCTCCTTGGGCTCGAGGTACTGTATGATTATGACAGGTACGCCCCGGTGGCCGCACTGCCTCGCAGCGAGATATCTTGGTCAGGATGTAAGGATATAGTACTTGAGGCCTTCGGCCGTTTTTCCTCAGATATATTGAGGTTGGCAAGGCGTTTTTTTGACGAGGGATGGATACATGCCCCTATTGTTTCAGGGAAGATCGGCGGGGCGTTTGCGCACCCAACCGTACCAGATGCACATCCCTATGTGCTTGTTAATTATTCGGGAAATTTGCGGGACGTCGAGACCGTTGCGCACGAACTTGGCCATGGCGTGCATCAGGTACTGGCTGGCCAGGTTGGTTTTTTTAACAGCCGGACACCCCTTGTGCTTGCTGAGACTGCATCAGTATTCGGCGAGATGCTGGTTTTCAAAGATATGATGAAGAAGATATCGGCCCGCGACGAACGTCTCGGCCTCGTGTGTTCTAAGATAGAATCTATATTTGCAACCGTCTTTCGCCAGATTGCCATGAACCGCTTTGAAGACGCCATCCATAATCACAGGCGGAAGGCCGGTGAGCTGTCTCTGGAAGATTTTTGTACCCTTTGGCTCAAGACCCAACGCGAGATGTTTCAGGATGGCCTTGTCCTGACCGATGATTACGGGCTCTGGTGGTCTTATATAGGGCATTTTCTCCATGCGCCTGGCTATGTATACGCCTATGCATTTGGAGAGCTGCTTGTCTTGTCGCTCTATGCGCTTTATGAAGATGGGTTTCCTGGCTTTGTCGATCGCTATCTGGAACTCTTGGCCTCTGGCGGCAGTAAGAGCCCGTACGAACTCCTTGAGCCATTCGGGGTTGACATACGTGACCCTGCATTCTGGCGCAAAGGCTTGGGCGTAATAGATGAAATGATAGATGAAGTCGAGGCCTTAGCCTGATTAAAAACCCCTTATTCTGCCGCAGTCGGGGCAGATCCAGGTGACACCATTGCTCATGCCCCACATGTTTTCTTTGAGACAGTCATTACAGATCTCAAAGCCACAAGGGCAGTTCCAGCAAAATGGTAGTTCTCTGCCGCAGGCATGGCATTTAAATTTCCTCTTCTTTTTGTGACCAATTTTTTGTTCGCCTTGCGGATCGCTATTTTTTTTGGTCATGACTTATCGATTTGATTTTATAATAATAATATAATTCTTGCAAAATGATGCAGGAGTTTCTGGATCTCGGGGCAATAGGGCCTTTTATAAAAATCATTTGACGGAGGATGATATGCAGGTAAAGACCCTTTCGGCAGGCGTTGTGGTGGTAAGGAGGGAAGAAGGCATCTGGAAATATCTCATGCTTCGGGCTTACAAGTATTGGGACTTCCCGAAGGGCATTGTGGAGCCAGGGGAAGAGCCTGTGGCAGCTGCGATACGTGAGGTGGAGGAGGAAACCACCATAAAAGATCTGGAATTCCGTTGGGGCTATGACTATCGGGAGACGGAGCCGTATAATAACGGCAAGGTGGCTCGTTACTACATTGCCGAGACAAAGAGTATTACGGTAGACCTTCCGCTTAACTCTATGATCGGAAGGCCTGAACACGACGAATACCGTTGGTTTACCCATGAAGAGGCCTTGGATGTGGCTGCTCAGAGGGTGACACATGTGCTCAAATGGGCAAAGGATATTCTCGGATAGCCCTTTGTGCCCCAATAAGCCCCAATTTCTGCTCCATGACCACGAAGACAGGGATCTTTTGCAGCAGCCATGTCAGACGCCCTTTGGTCTCAAAGGTCTTTCTGAAGTCGGATCTGATCAGAAAAGGGAGGATTGCAGGTGCTATCCCGCCCGTTATATATACACCGCCTGAAGCAAGGCACTTTAACGCCAAGTTTCCTGCTTCTGCACCGTATATCGAACAGAATATTTCAAGCGCCCTTGTGCAGAGTCCGTCCTTGTTTGCCATGGCGGATGCAGTTATCTCGGCAGGGTTGTGATATGATGGGTTGACGCCGTTTTTGTTTGCCAAAAAGCCGTAGATATTCATAAGGCCGGGTCCTGAGAGCACCCTTTCGACGCTTACATGGCCGAATTTTTTAGCAAGACTTTCTAAGAGTTCAATCTCAATAGGGCTATTTGGTGCAAAATCGACATGCCCTCCCTCAGTCGCCAGTATCTTGAACCTCATATCATCCAATGGGACAATTAATGCCTCGCCAAGACCTGTCCCTGCACCGATTACCGCCTTGGGCCCACGGTCTGTAGCCTCAAGACCACCGATCTTCACCATCTGGTGCGAGCCGAGCGACATGACCCCGAAGGCAGCGGCCTCGATGTCGTTTATAAGCATGACCATCTGATTAGGGATGTTTAGTATGTGAGACATCTCCAGGCTGGTTATAGTCCACGGCAGATTAATGGTGGAAGCCTCGCCTTTTTCCTTGTCGACAACACCTGCAACAGCTAGACATGCCCCTTTTATCTTGATCTTTAACGGACCGAGTATGCTCTCGGCGTCTCGAAGAAAGGCGGTCAGACATTGGGCAAGTGAATCGACAGCAGTAGATGGATAGCTGCGCTCAAAAAGTATTATATCGTCTCTGAAGATGGCAAGCCTACCATTGGTGCCACCTATGTCGCCCGCCAGTATCAGCATCTTATGTTCATGGAGAGATTACGGGTAAGTGCCATTGCCTTAACGGCCAGGTCCAATGGCAGAAGCCCTGTCCCGCAGCTTGGTGTGATGAGGCCTTGTGAGAGGATCAATGAGCTGTCGGCCCCGAGTCCGTCTACGCATTCTTGCCAGCGTAGAAGTAATCCGTCTGTATCGGCATTCCTTAGATCTTCTTCATTTAGCGTTGGCACAAGACCCCAAGCTATAACCCCACCCCTTTTGAGAAAATTCATCAGTTCGTTTTTAAACAGGAGGATGCGGTCAAGATAACCAAATGCATCGAAGCTCAAGATATCTATAGGCAAGGAGAGCACCAGCGGCCAGTCGGTATTGGCGCAGACATGAATTCCGGCCAGACCGCCCGCCTGGTGGACCGCTGAGATCACCTCTTTGAGGTCCGACGCCACATCATCCCTTGGTATACCGATCAGGGCGGATGAACCAAAGCCTGCCAGTGCAGGTTCGTCAAGGAAGATGATCACCCGCTCGACCTCGGTCTTTAGTATATGGACTTGATAAGCAGCCTTGAGGCCCAAGGCCTTTACCACTGCTTCCCTAAGGGTTGGGTTGAAATAGACGGCACGGCCCGAGCTGTCTTTGAGCCCTATGAGCATAGTGAACGGCCCAGTGATCTGACCCTTCAAGGCCAGAGGTCTAGTCTCGATCTTTCGAAGTGCCGCAAGAAGGGCATTGAGTCCCTTGCCGGTCGTCTCTGAAAAGGCAAAGATCGACCCTTCAAGCGGTGCAATGCCCTCTGTAACTGCCAGATATTTTTCATAAAAGGTCACGAGATCCTTTTCAAAGTCGGGTCCGCTCGTTTCGAAATATATATTATCTCCTTCGCCCCTTATACCTGGAAGACCTTCCGAGAATTGACTCAGCAACCTCTCGTTGGGATGGCACGGAAGCTGCACCCAGAGTGGGATTTCAGGTGTATATTTCATCATCAGCTCCGTCGCCTCAGCGTGATCTGTAAGCGGCAGGCTTCCTATGAGGAGAGGGAGCGAACCAGGTTTAAATGTCATCGTTACCTCGCTTTAAAAAGTGGTCGGATTATAAGTATGTTATTTCATATTGCTCAAGATGAAATGCAGATTTTGAGACAACGATTATCTCATGACCAGTATATTTCTCAAGTGTTGTAACATGTTGACTCTCTTCTTTTAAGAGCATATCGGCGATAGCTGGATGCACAGCTATTTCTATCTTGTTTGACTTGGATTGCCTTGATTTTCGCTGGATTAAACGGAATATCTCATAACAGATGGTTCTCTTGGCCTTAAGATAGCCCATGCCTTCGCAATAAAAACACGGTTCGCATAAGATGCTATTGAGGTCTTCCCTGTTTCTCTTTCTTGTCATCTGGATGAGGCCTAGCTCGGACATCCTCAATATATTGGCCTTGCTCTTGTCTTTTTTAAGGGCCTCCTTAAGGGTCTTAAAGACCTCCTCCCTGCTTGCAGGGTTCTCCATGTCTATAAAATCAATGATGATGAGACCGCCTATATTCCTAAGCCTAAGCTGATAAGCTATTTCCCTGGCGGCCTCAAGGTTTATCTTGAGTATGGTGTCTTCAAGGTGACGTTTTCCTACAAATTTACCGGTATTTACATCTATTGCGGTCAAGGCCTCAGTGCTTTCGATTACGATATAACCGCCTGATTTGAGCCATACCTTTTTTTCAAAGGCGCGGGAGACCTCGACCTCTATGCCGAATGCGTCGAATATAGGCAATGTTTGGGTATAGAGTTCGATTTTGGGCCTTAGATGTGGGGCAAATGCCTCTACAAAGGCCAATATGCGCCCATGCGCCTCATTTGAATCGACAACTAGTCGCTCCACATCGCCTGTAAAGAGGTCTCTGATGGCGCGAAGGGTTATGTCAAGGTCTTCGTAGACAAGGCTTGGTATGGGAGCGACGGCACTTTTCCTCTGAATATTTTCCCATAGATGTAGTAGAAAATCCATCTCGGTCTGTATATCTTTGGGGCCCAGACCTTCGCAGGCTGTTCTTGCAATAAAACCATAGCCCTTCGGCCGCATGGAGTCTATCGTCTCTTTGAGACGCTGCCGTTCGTTTTCATCTTCTATTTTGCGCGATATACCAACCTGATCAATGGTGGGCATGAGCACCAGGTGCCGCCCTGGGATGGAAATGTGCGAGGTCACTCTGGCGCCTTTTGTCCCTATAGGTTCCTTTATAACCTGGACCAATATCTCCTGCCCTTCATGCAGGAGATCTTCGATGCGGAAAGGGGTTGAGATATAATCGATCCGGTCATCTTCATTGCAATTGCACCCATTAGGATCTTCCGCGCATTCGGCCTGACCTAGCATGGCCTCGAATTCAGACAGATGGTCATATACATCCGTTACATAGATAAATGCGGTGCGACAGAGTCCTATATCGAGAAAGGCCGCCTGCATCCCTGGCAGTACCCTCACCACACGGCCTTTGTAGATGTTGCCAACATAACCCTTTTCAGCCTGTCTTTCTATGTGCAGCTCAGCTACCGAGCTGTTTTCAAGCAAGGCGAGTCTGGTCTCCCAGGGCGTAGTATTTATAATCAATTCGGAGGTCATAGATCTAAAATATGCCGCTCTTCATGAATATTCAAGTAATTATAAAAGGTGATTTGCTCGGTGGTGATGGTCTGGGACGATCTTCCATAAGTCTAATTGCGCGCAAGCACTTGCCGCCGCCCCATTGGATCTGCAGGTCCGACTATGCCGTCTTTTTCCATCTGTTCTATCATACGTGCGGAACGGTTGTATCCTATCCTGAGCCTTCTTTGCAGCATGGAAATGGATGCCTGACCGCTTTGTCTTACAATCTCGACCGCCTCCTCATAGAGCTCATCTTGCCAGTCAGGGCGGCACCCCCCGCCATCGCCTTCATCATCTTCGCCTGGGATGGCGTCCACGACGGACAGGTCATATTGTGGTTGGCCTTGGGCCTTCAGATGTTCTACTATCTTCATTATTTCATTTTCCGATACATATGCCCCATGTATACGCTGAAGGGTCGCCGTGCCGGGTGGAAGAAACAACATATCTCCCATGCCCAAGAGCCTTTCGGCCCCGATCACATCAAGGATGGTGCGTGAGTCAACCTTTGATGAGACCTTGAAGGATATGCGCGCAGGAAAGTTGGCCTTTATGAGGCCAGTTAGCACATCAACCGACGGCCTCTGTGTCGCTATAAGGAGGTGGATGCCAGCAGCCCTCGCCATCTGGGCAAGGCGGGCGATCGCCGATTCGACTTCTTTAGAGGAGACCATCATTAGATCTGCAAGTTCATCAATGATTACAACTAGATATGGGAGCAACTCATCGGCTATTTTATTGTAGCTATCCAGATTTCTGGCCTGGGCCTCTTCAAGGAGTTTGTATCGGCGCTCCATCTCCATCACGACCCATCTGAGGGCCCTTGTGGCATCTTTTGGTTCACTGACTACCGGATGGAGTAGATGGGGTATGCCGTCATAGAGAGAGAGCTCTATCCTCTTTGGGTCAACCATCAAGAACCGCAATTTCTCAGGGCGATGGCGATAGAGCATGGAACATATCATAGCGTTTAGGCCTACGCTTTTACCTGTGCCGGTTGCACCGGCGATCAGAAGATGCGGCATCCTGGCGAGGTCGGTCACTACAGGTTTGCCGATTATATCTTCTCCTAGTGCCAGGGGCAGGGCATACTTATTATCTTGGAAGGTCCCACTCTCAAGTATTTCTTTTAGATATACGGTCTGCCTTTCCTGGTTGGCAAGTTCAATCCCGATTACGGCCTTGCCTGGTATCGGGGCCACGATCCTAACGCTCTGGGTCTTTAAGGCCAGTGCCAGATCGTCGGCAAGGGACGCTACTTTGTTTATCTTTACGCCTGGTGCAGGGACGTATTCATACATAGTGACGACCGGGCCTGGACATATCTCGTCCACCTTGCCTGCAACGCCGAAATCCAGAAGTTTTTGTTCAAGCACACGGGCGTTTTCACGACAGGCCGATTTGTTTATTACATTAGTCTTTGAAGGCGGTGTATCAAGAAGGGAAAGGGGCGGCAGACTGAATTCACCCTTTATTGAAGTGGCCTGAAACACAGAGGCGTCTTCTGCCCCTGCGGTCTCTCTGCGTTGTTTCTTTTCACTTTGTTCTGTCTTAGGCTCGACGATCCTCGGATATCCATCATCATCTTTTACGGTCGTCCGTCCGGGCGTTTCTGGATATTCCAGGTTTTTTACCGACCCAGCGTTTGATTTCTTAAGATCAAGCCTGCCATGAAACACGTAACGAAATACGAACAGGAGGCGATTCACCCCCTTTTTGAGCGAAAATGGCGTTACGGCCATGAGCCCGGCAATAAAAAAGGCGGATAAAAATATAGCCGCTCCGCCTGTGCCGAGCAATTTTTTGGTTTCCTGCAAGACATAGGCGCCCAATATCCCGCCAGCGCCATTTTCGGAATGAGATTGAAACATCTGCAGTATAGCGCTCGCAGAGATCAAGGTTATCGTCCAGCCTGGTAGAAACCATGACGCCGGCTGTGCCTTGTCGGTCTGTGGCCCACTGAACAAAGAAAAGGCGGCGAAAAGCAGAGGCACTGGAACGACCCATACTGTATAACCGAACACATCGATAAGAAATGAGGCGATGATGGTGCCAGCCGGACCCATCCAATTTTTAAGATCGCTACCGTATAGATGACTTATTATCGAAACGAAGATGAAAACAGCAGTTGCAATCAGGAAAAGCCCTGTAACCTCCCTGAAGAAGTCCCTGCGCCTTTGAGATTCATTGTTTATGATCATATCATCTTTTGATTCGTTTGCCATCTTACCTTTGTCGGTCTTCTTGAGGTTTTACCTTGTTTTCCGAGTTGATGGTTAGTTACGGAGCGACCTATCCTTTTGCGGCAAGGCGGAACGCCGAGATGATCAGGCCAATTTTGTCATTTTCCATGCTTGATTTATTATTTTATCATTTTATGATGTATAATCATACCTATCTAGATGATTATTTTTATGTCATTCAGCCTTACTTTGCAGCCTCATGAAATCGTGTAATCGGCAATTTAATCTTAGTTTTTATCCAAATGGAATGCAAAAAAAACAAATACAAAAAAGATCCAACATCTCAGAACTTGAACAAAAGATAGGCTATCGTTTTTCCAATAAGTCATTACCAAAACAGGCGATTACGCACCGTTCCTATGCTGTAGAGCAGACACCGAGGGTGCTGGACAATGAACGTCTTGAATTTCTTGGGGATGCAGTCCTTGGTCTTGTGGTCAGCCACATGCTTTATTTCAGGTATGGGAGCGAATACAAAGAAGGCGACCTCAGCAGGATAAGGGCATTTCTTGTAAATGAGTCTCAATTGGCCAGGCAGGCCAGAAAGCTAGGACTTGCAAGCTGCATTCTGCTTGGTAAGGGGGAGGCGAGATGCAACGGCAGCAACAAGGATTCTATCTTGGCTGATGCGTTTGAGGCCTTGGTGGGCGCTATATATCTCGACGGCGGGATTGAGCCGGCGTTCCTTTTTATTAAAAGGTGGTTTGATGATCTATTTGATATTGCATTAGATTTCGGCCTGGAACAGGACTATAAGACAAATCTCCAGGAGATCACACAGCGGCTCTATCATGAGACGCCGGTTTATGAGGTTGAGCAGGTCTCTGGGCCTGACCACGAGCGGCTGTTTACAGTAGCCCTGTATCTCAGGGGCGATATGCTTGCGAGGGCTACTGGTTCCAGCAAAAAAGAGGCCGAACAGAGGGCGGCCGAGATCGCAATCGGAAAATTGAAGTGATGCGCAATGAATTGGATGAAAAAGGGCCTTTCAGATCGGGGTTTGTAGCAATAATTGGTGCGCCGAATGCCGGTAAATCGACCCTTTTGAACCAGTTACTCGGAGAGAAGGTGGCCATAGTTACGCCCAAGCCTCAGACCACCAGGCGCAATATCAAAGGGGTTCTTACCGGCCGAGATTATCAGATTATATTTATCGACACCCCAGGCATCCATCGTCCTAAAAGGCCTTTAAACAAACTGATAGTAAAGTCGGCCATAGATGCCATGCGCGATGCGGATTTATTGCTCATGCTTGCCGATATATCCTGTAAAAAAGGGGTGGAAGCTGCACTCTCGCTCGTAGATGTCATCAGGGAAAACAGTCGATGTGATACAATTCTTGCTTTTAACAAGATAGATATGGTCAAAAGAGAGACTCTATTGCCATTAATAGATCTTTTCAAAGATGTATATCCATTCAGGGCCATAGTCCCGGTTTCGGCCAGATGCAACAACGGCATGGGCAGGCTTGTCAGCGAGATACTGCGATCGCTTCCTGCCGGTCCTCAGTATTATTATGATGGCTCTTGTATAGTCGATCAGGGTATGGATGAGTTCGCTGCCGAACTTGTTCGTGAAAAGATATTTTTGACGACGAGGGAGGAGGTGCCCTATTCCGTTGCGGTCGAGGCTGAGAAGTTCGATAAAGGGAGGGATGGCCTGATCAGGATAAAGGTCGTAGTTTATGTAGAGAGGCAGTCTCAAAAAGGGATCATAATCGGCAAGGAAGGGGTCGGCCTGAAAAAAATCGGTACGCTTGCCAGGGTCGAAATGGAAAAAAGATGGGGGTGTAAAGTTTATTTGGATATATGGGTCAAGACGCTTAAAGATTGGTCTAGAGATAAAAGGCATCTCAGACGCTTCGGATTTGGCGATTGACATGTCAAATGTGACATTTTAGTCTCTTTTTTCTTTTAAGGCATGAGGTTAAAATGTCACACCACATTAATTTTTCTTTAATTCAGTTTTTTATCCTATTGATTTAATGCGCTATTCTTTTAATCATTTTTTGGCATATCTTTTGCTCTTCTTCTTTTTAAGAACTCTTTAAGAACCTCAAAAATAAAATAAGGGTTGTTGCCTGTGTAACTAACAGGGGATGTTGAGTGTGTTTATTTATAAATAATGTGGAGAGAGCAGGTGGTTTTTCAAAATACGCTTAAAAAATATGTAATGGCTTCAGGTATCGGCCTTCATACAGGGGCCAGGGTGACCATAAAATTGCATCCAGCGCCAGTTGATTCTGGCATTAGGTTTGTGCGGACGGATCTTGATCCAGTGGCACTTATACCTGCCAACATTGGATATGTCACAGAGACATCGCTTGCTACAACAGTGGGCAATGCTGCTGGGTCTGTTTCAACTATTGAGCACCTCATGGCTGCCTTTTTTGGGATGGGTATAGATAATGCCATTGTGGAGATAGACGGGCCTGAGGTCCCAATTATGGACGGTAGCGCCTATCCTTTTGTAGCCATGATTAAGCAGGTTGGTTTGAGTAGCCAGAAGGCGCCTAGGCGTTATATCGAGATACTTGAGCCTGTAACCGTTAGTTCGGGTGATAAGACTATCACAATCTCACCGTGTGATAGTCTTTATGTGTCCGTCGGTATAGATTTTGATCACCCTATGATAGCAAGACAGCAATTCGATTCCAGGGTTACGCCTCATATTTTTGAACGACGTATAAGCAGGGCAAGGACCTTCGGTTTTTTAAAAGAGGTTGAATATCTCAAAGAAAATGGTCTGGCGCTGGGAGGTTGTCTTGACAATGCCCTTGTGCTTGATGACAAGACCATCTTGAACCAAGATGGCTTAAGATTTTCAGACGAATTCGTGCGCCACAAGGCCCTTGATTTAATTGGAGATATATACCTTTTAGGTAATCCGGTCTTGGGTAAGATAGATTCATTTAAAAGCGGTCATGCCATCCATCACCTTTTAAGCAAAGAACTTTTGAACCGCCCTTATACATGGCGACTGGTTGAATTGGATGCAGAAAGGCCGGCAGATCCATGGGCGGTACAGGCTATATCGGGAGAAAAGGGGATCTTTACATCCGTTTCTGTGTAAACTTGAGATTAGGGGGGTGTCATGGATTCAAAGGAACTCTGTGAAAAGATCAGAGAGATATACCCTGATATCGGTAAATGCCATATAGACCTTGATGTAAGATACGATCAAGCAAAAAAGGCCTGGGTGGTTCGTTTGGAAAGGGGCGGCAAAAGACTTGAAACGTATTTAGAGCCTCAAGAGGCAGATGCATGTATGATCGGCAAGGAATGCATATCACTTGGCATCCAAGTCGCCCAGCTTGTAAGGGATCTGGAGGAAAGACCTGAAACTAGACAGTCCGAAGGTGTATAGACTATGTCTGGCGTGTACGGTGTGTCGCTTTGCATGTGAGACAAGTACCCTGGAAAAGTCTTTTTTTTACCCAACGAATCCCGTATTTGAGGAGCTCGAGCTCGTCATTAGTAATCTTTCTGATTATCTCCCCTGATTCTAGATAGCGATCAAGATTTGGACCTTTCAGAAAAAAACGTCTGAATTCATCAAGATCGTAACAGCCGCGGTAAAATATCTCTATCTGATCTGCCGTGAGGCTTGGGTCGCCTACTTCTATCTTTGCCTGCAAAAGCTCTCCAAATATATCGTTTATTTCGTTATACGGTTTTATCTCTTGGTTTTTGACCCATTCTTCTACTGTCCATTCCACCCCGTCTTGAAAGCCTAGACAATCCGGTTCCTTAACTATATAATAAAATTCTTCAACACCGTTTCTATCTTTGGAACGGCAGGATATCCTTGCAAGGGGATATGTCCTGCAAGCGCCGGGTCTGTCGTCATAAACTGTGCATCCCTTGCCGGTTTCAAGAAACGGGCACTTCATGTCGGCGCCTTCCATTTTAAGCATCACCACCGGAAGGCCTGAACCAGGCCCGACATGCACGCTTGTATAGCGCTTCAGGAAATCCCATGATTTCAAGCCCAGGCATTTTTTAAGTCTTAAGATATCATAGGGGGTCAATATAAGATTGAGATCGTGGCAACAGGCTGTAAAACAGGCCCTTTCAGGGGTGCACGAAAAGCGGAACGTATCCCTGCCCACCATCTTTTTTGAAGAGTCGAAACAGATTTGAGGTCCTTCGGCCATCTGATTCTCCATTTTATTTTTATGCATCGAGATGCCAAATTAAAATACGAAATTTTGCGGCATCGGACAAGGCGCCTTTTGTTTGATTGTATTGTATGACGATCATGTTACATAAAATGGTATCATCGATTTTTATATGGTAAAAGAAAAAATTTGGTTTAATATCAGATAGCATAAATAAGGCTGTGAAATTTTTATCCATCAAATAGGTTTGCAAACGGGGATCCGAGGCTTGTTTCGCTATTTAACAGCTAAAAATGACAAATCAGGTTCATGGGCGCATCTCCCCATTTTTGACTCGGCCTTCAGATTTATTACGTTAGCTGCGGCCCTTTCCATACTGATCTTGCTTGTAATGATGCTTGCAGTGCTTATATACAACGCTTGGCCTTCCATTCAACGTTTTGGTTTGAAATTTCTCATATCCACCACATGGAACCCAGTTACCTCTGAATTCGGGGCCCTTACAACAATAATAGGTACATTGGTATCCACAGCGCTTGCCATGTTGCTTGCAGTCCCTGTCGCCCTTGGAGTGGCCATATTTCTTACCGAACTCTCGCCGCTTGCGCTGAGACCCATCTTCGGTGTGGCTATAGAACTTCTGGCTGCGATACCGTCTATTATATATGGCATGTGGGGCCTTTTTGTCCTTGCGCCCTTCATGTCGGATTACATACAGCCGTTTCTTGGGAGATATTTGGGGTTTTTGCCGCTTTTTCAGGGACCGCCCATGGGCATAGGGATGTTCACGGCCGGCGTAGTGCTGGCCATAATGATATTGCCCTTTATGGCATCTATCATAAGAGATGTATTTTTAATGACGCCAAGGGTTATAAAAGAATCCGCCTATGGACTTGGTGCAACGATGTGGGAGGTGGTTAGACAGATAGTACTTCCCTACGGTATGAGGGGTGTAATAGGTGGGCTACTTCTAGGCTTGGGCAGGGCTATCGGCGAAACGATGGCGGTAACGTTTGTGATAGGGAACGCCCATGAATTGTCACTTTCCCTGTTTGCCCCTGGTAATACCATTGCCTCAACGCTTGCCAACGAATTTACAGAGGCGTCGGATAGAATCTATCTCTCGGCCCTTATAGAACTAGGGCTCGTTTTATTTTTGATCACCTTTGTCGTGTTGGGACTTGCAGAATGGTGGCTTAAAAAAAACACGTCAGGGGGATATAAGGCATGAAGAAGAGGTCTATGTTGCCCAGACGGCTTGTAAACAGCGTGGCCTTGGTCGCCTCCTCAATATCCGCCTTTATAGGGATATTTTTTCTCGTATGGATACTTTTTGAAATACTAGCCAGGGGTTTTTCAGCCATAAATTGGGCGTTTTTTACCGAACTCCCGCTTCCACCCGGCGAGGCAGGCGGTGGACTTGCAAACGCCATGTTGGGCACCGTCATTATCACCGTTCTTGCCATGA
The DNA here is from genome assembly GCF_049968175.1 of Dissulfurimicrobium sp. Taxonomy (NCBI): domain Bacteria; class Deltaproteobacteria; genus Dissulfurimicrobium; species Dissulfurimicrobium sp. The sequence goes on along the minus strand of NZ_JBMFRG010000013.1, from coordinate 22,696 downwards.
TAATGGGCGTTCCGCTTGGGATCTTGGCAGGTACATATCTCTCAGAGTTTGGTCACGGCAGATTTGCAGGGGTTACCCGTTTCTTGTCCGGCATATTCGGTAGCGCCCCTGCGATTGTAATCGGGATATTTGTTTATGCCATCATTGTCGTGCCGATGAAAAGTTTTTCCGGTCTTGCCGGGGCTGTGTCCCTGGCCATCCTTATGTTGCCGGTCATTACAAGGACAACCGAAGAAATGCTGAAGCTTGTGCCATCCGGGCTGAGGGAGGCGGCGCTTGCCTTGGGTGCACCCTACTGGCATATGGTTGTCCAGGTGGTATATCGTGGTGCAAGGGCTGGCATGTTGACTGGTATAATTCTCGCTGTAGCCAGGGTCTCGGGTGAGACCGCACCGCTCTTGTTTACATCGCTGAACAGCCCTTATTGGCCGAGCGGGATACTGCGTCCGATGCCGAATCTTACGGTCACTATCTTTAATTATGCGATGTCACCTTATGATGATTGGCAGATGAAGGCCTGGGGGGCGTCATTTATTATTGCCTTTTCAGTCCTTGTCATGAATATAATAGCCAGATTTTTGGTTCACCGCATGGAGAAATAAAAATAGGGGGAAAGAGGGGTGTTTCTTCCACCGGATACGCCTGTCAAGATAAAGGTTAGAAATCTCAATTTCTTTTATGGTAAGGTCCAGGCGCTGTTTGATAATAGCATAGACATAGCCGAATATAAGGTTACGGCCTTCATAGGCCCATCAGGCTGTGGAAAGTCCACACACATTAGGACATATAACCGTATGTATTCATTATATCCTGATCAGAGGGCGGAGGGCGAGGTCATCTTCGACGGTGTAAATATCCTTTCATCCGATGTCAATTTGATTGATCTTAGGATGAGAATTGGGATGGTCTTTCAAAAACCAACACCGTTCCCTATGTCGATATTTGACAATGTAGCCTATGGCATCAGGTTAAAGTACAGCCCGAGCAAATCGGAACTAAACGACAGGGTGGAGCAGGCCCTTAAAGATGCGGCATTGCTGGATGAGGTTAAAGACAATATCCATGCCGTCGGGACGGCCTTGTCCGGTGGACAGCAGCAACGCCTCTGTATAGCAAGGGCGATCGCTGTCGAGCCTGAGGTGATATTGATGGACGAGCCATGCTCTGCCCTTGATCCTATCGCTACATACAAGATTGAGGAATTGATAGAACGTCTGAAGGAAAGATTCACCATCGTGATCGTAACACACAATATGCAACAGGCGGCACGTGTTTCTGATTATACTGCCTTTTTTTATCTCGGGCGATGTGTGGAATTCGGGCCGACTGACAAGATGTTCACCAATCCTACAAAGAAGGAGACAGAGGACTATATAACAGGTAGATTCGGCTAATTTTTCATTGAAGCGTAAGGTCTTAGAAATGACGATAATTACAATAGACGGACCAGCGGGTGCCGGAAAAAGCACCATAAGCAGATTGTTGGCAGCGAGGCTTGGTTATAAGTATCTCGATTCAGGCGCTATGTATAGGGCTGTGGCATGGATTGTGAAAAAAAACGGTCTAGACGTAACAGATGAGGAGGCTGTTTCTGGGTTGTTAAAAACTATACGGTTAGACTTTGATTTTAATAACAATAAGATTATTATGAATTGTAAAGATATCTCTGATATCATCCGCGGTCCCGAAATGGACGCCCTTTCCTCTGCGGTATCGAGGCTTAAGCCTGTTAGGGATTATTTGACCAGGTGTCAAAGGGAAATCGGCGGCAAAAATAATATCGTCGCCGAAGGAAGGGACATGGGGACGGTTGTCTTTCCTGCAGCTGATTTTAAGTTTTTTATTACCGCCAGCACGCCGGAGAGGGCTATGAGGAGGATGAGGCAGCTTGAAGCAATCGGCAAGACCGTAAATTATCATGATATGTTATTACAGATCGAGGCAAGAGATGCCGCGGACTCTACGCGCGACCTTGCCCCATTAAAAATGGCGCCTGATGCGTACTTTATTGATACAACAGGGCTTACGGCAAACGATGTTCTTGAAAAGATATTAATTTTAATGAGTCATAAAGATAATTATGAAAAATGATTTTAATATTGATAATTGTCTAGGTTTTATTGCAAACAGACTGGTCAAGGAATTTCAAAGAAGTTTTGATGAAAAATTGTCTCAATACAACCTTACGTGCGCCCAGTTTTGTGTGCTGATGAAGCTTTTTGACGGTGACGGGCTTACGCAGACGGAGCTTGCCGACCGCCTTTATATAGAAAATCCCACCCTTGTCCGTACATTGGACCGCCTGGAGGCATCGGGCCTTATAGAGCGTCGTAGAAGTCCGAGGGATAGGAGGGCTTATCACGTCTATCTACGACCCAAGGCATTGGAGCTGAAGGCCATAATGGAAAAGGCCGGCGAAGAGATGAATAAAAAGGCGACCGACGGTCTTTCTCCCCAGGAAGTCTCCGAGGTGAGGAAGCGTCTCATCTTTATTTGGCAAAATCTGGCCAAAAGAAGCCAGCTTTAATCAAACTCGAATCGGACATTAAATTTCTTGTTGATTTTTTTTAAAGAATAAAGTAGTAAATTTATTAGAATGCTAATTTTTATTCTAAATATTAAAAGGATACTATATGTTTAAAAAGAAGGGCCATGTCGCCGGTTCGGTTTTTTTTGCATTTTTTATCATCCTTCTTTCCGGTTGTGCAAAACCTGGGGTGGCGATTCATACGACACATGATATTGGAATGGCAAATGCAGAGAGGATTACATTGCTCGGTTCGGGTAGTTCAAATAAAGACATAGAGGCGCTTTGCAACGGAGATCTTGAAAAGATTCTCGCCGCCGTAAGCTCGCTTGATGGTAAACAAAAAGAGATGGTCCGTTACTACATATGTGGAGGGAAGGATTTGACAAAGGCCTTCAGGGATTTCTATTACGGCCTCCCTGATGCGTCGCGGCTGGACCTTGCTAGGGCCTTTGCGCTCTACGGGTATCAGATACGTGGTTTCAGCTGAGGAGGATGATCTTCGGCTGCGCGGCGCGCAGAGAGATTGTTCTATGAAAAGTTCGTTTGTTATTAATAAGTTATTTGAAAGGAGGTTTTGCTCTATGCCGTTAGTCAAGAGAAATGTATTGTCTATGGTGTCCATAGTCTTTCTCTTTATGGCGGCCATTGTCCTTTCCGGCTGCGCAAGGCGTGCCGTTATAGTAACCTCGACACACTGGCTTGGGATGGCCAGTCTTGAGAGGACTACTTTGCTTGGTTCACCTAATAAAGGCAAGGACAGGGATGCCCTTTGTCACACCTATTTGAAAAAGATTCTGGCCTCCACATCGCTCAATCAAGGACAACAACAAAAGATCTATTCATATGTATGCTCGGATAAGGATTATGTAAGTGAATTCTATAATTTTTATTACAGCCTGCCCGATGATCAACGTATAGAACTTGATAAGGCCTTTGCCCATTATGGATATTATGTCCAGGGGGTATGGCTGTTTTAATAGCTACGGCTGATAATCTACCCAAGCCTGCGCGGTGCGCAGGCAGCTTTTAGAATCATGACTGGTTGACTACCTCTGATATTGCGCAAATAAGTCCATCCAGCTTGAACGGTTTGCAAAGGACCGCAGCTATGCCTCTGGCCTTGAGGTCTTTCCCGTCATAATCACATCCCCAGCCAGTAAGGAGGATTACAGGTACAGGGGGGGATTTTGCATGGGCTGCTGCGGCTATCTGCCAGCCGTTTACCAGCGGCATGCCTAGATCTGTTATTATGAGGTCGAATCTTTCAGTTTCAATGAGCGATAAGGCCTTTTCGCCGCTTGAGGTACCTGTTACGATGTGGTTCATATCTTTTAACATGACAGATAAAAGATCGACAAGGGGCGCTTCATCGTCTACCACAAGTATCCGCAGCGCATTTATGGCGGCAAGACCTTCCTTGTTTGCCGCGTCCGGCTGATGGTGTTTGACGACAGGCAGGGACAAGATAAATGTCGTGCCCTTGCCTGGTTGGCTTTTTACCCTTATATCTCCACCGCTTCCAACGATGAGACCATACGATATGCTGAGCCCGAGGCCGGAGTTTTCAACGCCTTTTGTACTAAAGAATGGGTCAAACACCTGTCTCTTTATATCATCGGACATACCTGAGCCTGTGTCCTCGATCTCGAGGAATGCTGTCGAACCGTGCTGATAAGTGCGCAGCGTGATGTCACCCCCATCTGGCATGGCCTCAATGGCGTTGAATATCATGTTTATCAACACCTCTCTCAACTCGGACTGCTGGATGGATACCGGCCCGGTATCATCAAGTTGTTTAATAAGATTTATCTGGATCCCCTTTCTCTGACAAATATCTTTCCATCGCGGGCTTGTGAGTTCTATTGCATCTTCTATGGCTGTCTTTACATCAGTCGGGGCATAATTTTCTTGTTTTAAGGCATTGAACCTAGTAAAGGTCTGGAGCCGGCGTATCATCTGCGCCCCGTCAAGCACCGCCCTTTCTATATTCTTTATACGTTTGAGCGCAATAGGGTCTGTTATGCCTCTTGCGAGAAGCTCTATATTACCAAGGATGGCTGTCAAAAGGTTATTAAAGTTGTGCGCTATCCCACCTGCCATGGTGCCGATAGCCTTAAGTTTTTCATCACGCAATAGATCTTCACTTATGGATTGCCTAGTCGAAGGGTCATAGATGACCAACATAACCCCATCGATATGGCCGCCCCGGCCCTTCAATGGATGGAGAAATATCTCAACCGGCAGCGCCGATCCGTCTGCTTTCGCAAGATGTACGTCAGACGCTCGGGTTATCTCTCTTTTATAGAGGACGTGCTTAAACACCTCATCAAAGCCTGCCGCGTCAACAACTATCTTACTTATCGGTTGGTTCCTCAGATGGTTGATCTCACTGTCAAGCATATTCAAAAGGCGCTGGTTTGCATAAACAATGTCGCCGTTTATATTGATAATGCATATGCCCTGGGGGATATATTGCATGACTGATTCTAGATATGATGCTGACTCCTTTAGCCAGGCGTCCGCACCATGACCGATGATGCCAGCCTCAATGAGTTGCTGCAGATTCAGATGTCCGCTGTTGAGATGGTCTTGAAGGTCTGCCTGTCGAAGCAGATGTCCTGCGAGATCGGCAAGGATTATAAGGCATCTTCTCTTGATCTCTGGGAGCATCCTTTTTCTGGAAGCACTCATATTGATGACCCCTTGGTCCCCAAGAGGGAGACAGACAAAGGATCCGGGATTTATTTTTGCCCCCTTTTTATTGGGTAGCGGTTGGCTTTCGCAATCTTCTATAAAAAATGGGGTTTGATACTTGAATACACGCCATGCAATACCCTCATCCCTTTGAAAAACAAGATCTTTATTGTAATCGATTTCGATATTGTCACCCAGGACATCCAAAAATCCAGTCGCCTTATTTAACCTTAGACAATCATGCTCTTTGTCATAAAGAAGAATAGATGCGTTTTCAAAATCTGTATCTTCTATGAGTATCCTTGTGATATGTTGTGCCAGTATATCGCGCGGTAAATTGGCGGTTGCCGTTCGTATCATTCTTAGAATGATACCCAAGGCATTGATCGTTTCTAATTTTTGGCTTCTCAATTGCAAAAAATCATCTCTGATCGATGCTGATACAGGATCAGCAGTGATCGTGGATTTTCTAACATTCTGTCTGTTGTTGTTCATGTTTCAATAGTTCGATTATGGTTGATTTATTAGATGGCATCATTGATGAATGCCTCTATCTTGTTTGTTAGATTTTTGAGCGTATCCATGGAATCCTGCAATTTCCATAGATTTATATCTGCAAGAGATAAGATTTTTTCATTGGGGACTATTTGCGGCACTATAACGGACTTTCCAATAGTGTTAGCAAGATAATCCGCTATATATATAAGGGCCGCCTGTTTTGAATAGATGCCTTCCTTTATTGGATCGTGGTGCCAGCGGATCACTAGGCAGACAGGTTCCGGCAGTCTCCATTTTTTTGCAAGTGCCCATCCCAAGAATGAGTGTGTTATACCTAGATCATTTTCAGCCTCGCAGAGCGATTTGCCCCCATTAAGTGAAGACGTAACGGCCTTATTAAACCAATCCGGCAGCAATGCGGCCATGGCCAACCTGCCGATATCGTGCAGAAGACCATAAAGTTGCGCCTCATCCCTTTTGATCCATGTTTTGTCCATCGCAAGTTCGCTTGCAATGAATGAGGTCAGCATAGAATGACGCCAAAATTTTATGAGATCGAAGGCAGTGGGCAGCAACGCCTGAGAGAATTGCTGCATCAAGGCCGTTGACAGACATATACCTTTTGCCTCTCTCAGACCTATTGTCATTACGGCCCTGCGGACATCATGTATTTGCTTGGTCGCACCATAAAATGCACTGTTTGCGACCTTAAGGAGCTGCGAACACAGGCTTGTCTCTATCCTAAAGGCCTCTTCTATCATATTTAAAGAGACATCTTTTTCAGTAAAGAGCCTCAGGCACCTTGATAGCGCCTGATCCGGACATGGCAGCCATTCGGCGGAGTTGATTTTTTCAAGGCACAGAGAGAGATTGGGGGTAGGGATATCCATGAAAGGTCTTTAGTAGTATTTTTAATGTTATTTTTTATAATTTATCATTCATTCTCTAAATATCAAGGCCGGCCTTTGTTTGGGTCTGTTGTCAAATGAGTTTAGCGACGCCTTGGGCCAGATCTTCAAGACCCCTGCGGTCAAGGATGGTTATATCGGCCCCTTCCATCCTGATAAGCCCGCGGCCTGATAGGCGCGCAAAAATCCTCGAGAGCGTCTCGGGTATGGTCCCAAGGAGGCCTGCAAGTTGGTTCTTTGTGATGTCAAGCCTTATCTTGTCAGACCCATGGCCCTTGTCACTCAAAAGCAGGATGTATTTAGCAAGCCGCCCTGGTGTGTCTTTTAGCGAGAGGTCTTCTATGAGGTGGGTGAATTTTTTGAGCCTAACTGATAATACCGATAGCATATTCAATGTGAGCGCTGGGTCTCTAGCTATCAGTTCTACAAAACGTTCCTTCGGTATGAATATGGCTGTGACATCGTCCATCGCCTGGGCATAGGCCGGGAAATTTATACCCTCGAACACAGCAACCTCTCCGAACGGCTCGCCCGGCCCGAAGACATGCAGTATTTGTTCCTTCCCATCAGGGGAGAGTTTGAATATCTTGACCCGGCCCGAAAAGACCGCGTAGAAACCAGCCGCCGGGTCACCCTCGGAAAAAATGGTCTGTCCTTTGCGGTAAAGGCGGAGTTCAGTGATGCCAGCGATCAACCTCAGCCTTTCAACGGAGAGCCCATCAAACATGGGTGTCATTGAGAGGCCGTCCATGATATTTTTCAGTCCATCATTTTTTATCCCATCCTGCCCGCTGTCTTTTTGTATGCCGTTTTTTTGAAAGGCAACCATCTGTATTAAAGACCTAGACATTGAATCTGAAATTTACTACATCGCCGTCTTTTATTACATAGTCCTTGCCTTCAAGCCGAACCTTGCCGGCCCTTTGCGCCGCGACATACGATCCATGGGACATGAGATCTTCGTACGAGACCACTTCGGCCCTTATGAACCCTTTTTCTATGTCTGAATGGATGACGCCAGCGGCCTTTTGGGCATGCGTGCCGGCTGCAATATCCCATGCCCGTACCTCATCCTCACCGACGGTAAAGAAAGATATGAGCCCCAGAAGGGCATAAGATTCTTGGATGAGTCTGTCGGTGGCCGGTATTGACAACCCTAGATCTTTTCTGAATGCCTCTGCCTCATCAGGCTGGAGCTCTTTGAGCTCCATCTCGAGGCGCCCTTTGATTTCAACAGTTACTACGCCTTCGGGTGCAACAAGATGAGTTTCGCCCACACCGAGTTCATCTGCGCTGTTTAAGACTACGATGCACGGCTTTGCGGATAAGAGTGCGTAGCCCTTGAGCAAAGGAGACATTGCGATCTTATTTAAGGACCTTAGGGCATGACCGCTATTTAATACCTCATATGCCTTTTTGAGCAACTCAAATTCGTTTGGATCCCCTTTTTTCCCTTTAATGATTTCTTTTTCAACCTTTTCGATACGTCTTTCCAGGGCAATGAGGTCAGTCAACACGAGTTCCGATTCAAAGGCCTCGAGGTCTCTTTGCGGATCAGCGGCATCCCCTGGCCGTTCAAAATTTCTGATTACATGCACCAGGGCATCGACAGGTCGGAGGAGCCTCAAAATTTCATCCATAGAGGCGTCTTTGGCGCGGCCGTCGGCATCTTTTCCGGAAATGCCGCCACCGACATCGACATATTGCACCTGGGCATGAATGGTCTTTTTGGGTTTGTACATATCAGACAAGGCATCGAGGCGTTTGTCCGGGACGTTTACTATCGCAAGATTCACCTCTTTTTTGGCGCCGCTATATGAAGAAGTCTCGGCATGGCCGCCGGTAAGGGCATTAAAGATGGTGGTCTTGCCGCTCCCAGGCAGACCTACTATACCTATTTTCATAAATACTCCTGTTTAAAGATGACACGAAAACATTTTTTATTTCCTCTTCAAAAGATGGAGGAATCACTATTTATTGTTAAAGCAAGGAAGCATTTCTTATCTTTCACAGCATGGGGTATTGTCACCTTTTATTTTATCGATCGCGTGCTTCAGAATGGGCATGATCACAGAAAGGCCGGTCTCAACCCCGGCCGGGCTACCTGGCAGGTTTATAATGAGCGTCCGCTTTCTGACCCCGGCCACTGCCCTCGAGAGCATGGCCCTTGGGTTTTCTCCTATACCCGCAGCGCGCATCGCCTCTGGTATGCCTGGAATAAGCCGTGTGATCACAGCCATTGTGGCCTCTGGCGTTGTATCTCTCGGCGTAAGCCCAGTGCCGCCTGTCGTTACGATTATATCCACCTCCTTTTCATCTACCCATTCCATGAGGATTTTACTGATGGTCTGTTGTTCATCAGGCACTATTTTATGTATAAGCACATCGAATCCTTTCTTACTAAGAAGTCTGGATATGACGGTACCGCTTGCATCCTCTCTGTCACCCTTGGATGCGCTGTCGCTGATCGTGAGTATACCAGCTGTGTACATTCTATTTTTCTCCTTTGCCCCTTTCCTCGTTGATCTTAGCTATGAGTTTGTCGAGTAGATTCCCGGGCACCTCTTCATAGTGGGATATCTCCATAGAGAATGTCCCGCGTCCAGCGGTTAAGGCGTTTAGGTCGAGTACATAGCGCTGGACCTCGGCCATCGGGACGAGAGCGGTTATTACTTGGCGACCGTCTTGTCCCGGCTCCATACCCATCACCCGCCCCCTCCTTGAATTTAAATCCCCGATCACATCTCCTACGGCATTGTCTGGTATCTCAATAGTCATCTTGACTATAGGTTCAAGGATGGTCGGCTTGGCATCCAGTACGCCTTTTCTGAAGCACTGGATCGCTGCTATCTTGAAGGCAGTTTCGGATGAATCAACCTCATGCGACTTACCATCGTAAAATCTTACCTTTATATCTACTACCGGCAACCCGGCCAACGGACCTGACTGCAGCGCTTCATGAAGCCCTTTTTCAACAGCCGGTACAAAGTTTCTTGGGACATTCATGCCGACAAGGGCCTCTTCAAATTCAAATCCGGCCCCACGTGAAAGCGGCGTGATGTCAAAATGGACCTCGGCAAACTGACCTGCCCCGCCGGTCTGTTTTTTATGTCGATAGATTACCCCTTTTTGTGCAGCCTTTATAGTCTCATGATAAGGGATTTTCGGAAGGGCGAGTTCGACCTGTACCCCAAACTTGCGTTCCATCTTTTCAATGGTGACGTCTATGTGTATCTGTCCGTTTCCGGCTATAAGAAGTTCTCCTGTCTGTTGATCCCGCTGTATCGCGAGCGTCGGGTCTTCTTCTTTGAGCCTTGCAAGTACCTGTGTGATCTTTTCTTCATCCCCTCTTGTCTTGGGTCTAATGGCATAGGTCAGCACAGGCGGTTGTATATCAACAAAGGGGTATATTACGGGATTTGCACGGGTACAGAGGGTGTCGCCCGTTGCCGTCTCTTTGAGCTTCGCAATGGCGATTATCTCGCCGGGTGTCGCCTGCTCGACTGGTTTTTGGGCCTTGCCTTCGAGGAGGAATATCTGGCCGTAGCGTTCATCAACCTCCCGGATACTGTTATAGAGAACGCCGTCCGGCTTGATGGTGCCGGAATAGATCCGTAGGATCGAGAGACGCCCTGCATATGGATCTATCAAGGTCTTAAAGACGATGCCGGATACAGGCGAATCATGCAGCGGTTTCATGATGATCTCGGACCTTGTGTTTGGATTGAGGCCCTTAACGTCTCCCCTGGCCTGAGGACCAGGCATAAGATTGACTATAAGATCCAAGAGATTTGGGCTTGCTATGTTTTTTATGGCGGATCCGCATGCTACAGGTACAAAACCGCCTTCGCTGACGCCCTTCATGAGGCCTGATATTATTTCTTCCGGGCTCAGCTCCACCCCCTCCAAAAATTTTTCAAGCAGGCTGTCTTCAGATTCTGCTGCATATTCGATCAAATTTCCACGCAAGACACCTGCTTCGTCTTCGAGGTCGGGAGGGATGTCGATTTGGGTCGCCTTCCCGCTCCCATCCGGGGCAAAGACAAAGGCCTTCATTTGGATGAGATCAACTATACCTTTAAACCCCTCCTGTGCCCCTATGGGCATAAAAAGCGGTACCGGCCTTATGCCGAGCGTCTTTATCGTATCGACAGCCCTTTTGAAATCCGCCCTCTCCTTATCCATCTTATTTATGAAGATCATAGCCGGAAGTCCAAGCTCCTTGATCATGCGCCATGTCTTTTCCGTTTGTGGCTTCAATGGATCAACCGCATCCATCACATAAAGGGCATTGTCCGCAACCCTGAGGGCCATTTTTGTCTCTGGCAGGAAATTGTCTTCCCCTGGGGTGTCGATTATGAAGACCCTTGTCTTTTTCCATGTGAGGTTATGAAGGGCGGCGCTTATTGAGATGCGACGTTTGATCTCCTCCGGTTCAAAATCAAGACACGAGCTCCCGTCATCCACCCTGCCCAGGCGTTTTGTCGCCTTGGCAGTAAAAAGCACGGCCTCTGCCAGAGAGGTCTTGCCGCTCCCGTTGTTGCCAGCAATGGCGATGTTCTTGATGTTTTCATTTTCCATGCTCAATCCCTTCCTCTCTTGGAATTAAAGAACAGATAGATTTGATCAAGATAATGAATGGTTGCTGTCTGCGTCAAGGGTTCCTGCAAAAAACCCTTGTTGAGGCACGATATTTTTTGTCGGATTTGCATTAAAAGGCCCTTGTACAACCGTTTGATCTGGACGGATCCCTCCTGACAGCTATCATGCTGTTACACAAATCAGATTAACAGTGCAGATGGGTGATATCCTAATAGTCTTTTTATTGATGCTTGACTTAACATGTCTTGCCCTTTTATGTTATGTAGTATTTGTTACAAAATTAAAAAGGTCATGTCTCATAACTCCCTTGAGGTGGAAGTAATCATTTTAAACCGACTCGGCCTTCACGCCAGACCAGCGTCACGCTTCGCCAGCCTGGCTAGTGAATTCGAATCCGATGTGCGGCTGATAAAAGACGACGCTGTTGTGGACGGCAAGAGCATCCTTGAGGTGCTGACGCTTGCTTGTCCTATGGGCAGTCGTCTCAAGGTCAGGGCGAGCGGTCCTGATGCATCAGCCGCTGTCTTGGCGCTCAAGGCACTGATCGAAAGTGGTTTCGGTGAAAGGGATTGACCATGACCGCCGCCAGACAAAATAATCACAGAGAAATTGTCTTCAACGGCGTCGGTGCCTCTCCAGGCATCGCGATAGGCCGTGCTTTCTTTCTGGACAAATATAAATTCAAGATACCACAGACAGTGCTGTCAGGGCATGAGATTGGGCCCGAGATCCGTCGTTTCAAAAAGGCTGTTTCAGACGCAGAAAATCACATAAACATGCTGATGGCCGGATTGCCTGATGAATTGAGTAGTCACAGTGAGATATTTAAGTCGCACCTCTTGATGCTCAAAGATCGAATGATATATAATCAGACACTCAAACTTATCGCCGAGAGAAAGATCAATGCCGAGTGGGCGCTCAGCCTGGCTGTCGAGCATGCAAGAGGGCTTTTCAGCAAGATAACGGACCAGTATATCAGAGAACGGGTCAAGGACCTTGACTATGTCGTAGAAAGGATATTTGGCCTATTATCTGGGCATGCCGCAGGAGACTTGAGTAAGGTCAGGGAACCGGTCATTATCGTGGCCCATGACCTATCGCCTGCTGATACGGTACAGATTGACCCATCCAAGATACTTGCTTTTGTGACTGACATAGGGAGCCGCACCTCTCATACTGCCATCCTTGCGAGGTCTCTCGGGATCCCAGCCGTAGTCGGTCTTGAAAATATCACATCTGAGGTATTTTCGGGGGAGGTGCTGGTTGTTGACGGCTTGACCGGCGAGGTGGTCATAGCACCAGAAGACGATACCCTTGCACTTTACAAGAAAAAACAGACCTGCTACATCAGATACCGTCAGGATATCATCTATAATAGCCACCTGCCGGCCGTGACCAGAGACGGCTTTGCGGTAAAGGTGAAGGCCAATATAGAGCTGGCCGATGAGATCCCGTCCGCGAGATTTCACGGCGCTGATGGGATAGGGCTGTTGCGTACCGAATATCTTTATTTGACACGCAAAGAACTCCCGGGCGAGGAGGAATTGTTCACTGCATACAGGGACATAATAACCGCCATGGCACCCAACCCTGTTACCATACGCACCCTTGATATAGGCGGTGACAAGCTCGCGGCGCCGGTCTCATTCGGAGAGGAATTGAACCCGGCCCTCGGATTGAGGGCCATTCGTCTTTGCCTAAAGGCCCCAGATCTGTTCGATGTCCAACTGAGAGCGATTTTGAGGGCCAGCGTCTATGGACGGGTGAAGATGCTCTTCCCTCTCATCTCAGGAAGGCAGGAGCTCCTTGAGATAAGAAGGCATCTCGATGAAATCAGAGAGAAATTCAGGGGCCTTGGCATCCCGTTTGATGAGCATATGATGATCGGCATCATGATCGAGGTGCCAACGGCGGTCATGATAGCGGATATACTTGCAAAAGAGGTGGATTTTTTCAGCATCGGCACGAACGATCTCATACAGTATTCCTTGGCCATAGATAGGGCAAACGAACATGTGGCGCATATGTATGAACCGCTTCACCCTGGCATCCTGAGGATGATACATTATACGGTAGAGGCGGCCCACAAGGCCGGTATAGAGGTGGCCATGTGCGGGGAGATGGCCGGTGAACCGATGTATATCCCTATTCTTGTCGGGATCGGGCTTGATGAGCTGAGCATGAACGCCATCGCCATACCAAGGGTGAAGCGTCTCATTTGTTTGTGCGATAAGGATGAGTGCTCAGTCCTTGTAAAACAGCTTCTTGAGATGCCTGGGCCTCAGGATGTTATGGCAGCCCTTTCGGCCTTCTTTCATGAAAGGTTTCCTGAGGAGCGCTGGCTCGATCCAGGTCTGTGTCAAGACATAAATGCATGAGTTGAAGACCTTTTATTATCCTGTTTATTTATGATATGGCTGCTTTGTATATCCATATCCCTTTCTGTGCCCGAAAGTGCCCGTATTGTGATTTTGTCTCCAGGCCGTTTCCCGAGGAGATTAAGCGGCGTTATCTCAATGCCCTGCTGAAGGAACTGGATCTCTATGCCGTCCGGGATGATATTCGTGCCCTCACATTCGATACCATGTATATCGGGGGTGGGACTCCTTCCACAATTCAGGCTGACGGTCTTGCCAGGGTCGTCAAGGCGGCCTTTGAAGGTCTTTCATGGTCTTTGTCCTCTGGCGTAGAGGTCACTGTAGAGGCTAATCCTGGGTCTGTCAGCGCTAAATGGCTGGAAACTGTAAGGGCGGCCGGTGTAAATCGCCTGAGCCTCGGCGTACAATCTCTATCAGAGAAAGGACTTTTGGCCCTGGGGAGGAGTCATACTGTTTTAGATGCTATAAATGCCTTTAAAATGGCCAGAGCTGTAGATTTTCAGGTTATAAGCATGGACCTGATCTATGGCTGGCCGGGCGATAATCCAGTCCTGTGGCAGAGGACGCTTGAAAAAGCGGCGGTGCTTGGGCCGGAACATATCTCCTGTTATGAACTCGCTGTTGAAGACGGAACCGATTTCAAGGCCTGGGTTGAGCAGGGTAGGGTGGTGTTGCCTGACGAAGATACCATTTTGCTCTTAACAGATATGACTGAAGGATTTTTGTCTGAAGTCGGCTACAAACACTACGAGATATCGAATTTTGCGCGCCCAGGCCTTGAATGTAGGCATAATCTTACCTATTGGCAAAATAAGACCTACTTGGGGCTTGGTTGTGCAGCTGTTTCATATCTCCCTCCGACGCGGTATAAAAACGAGGCGGATGTCCTTTGTTACATGGAAGCTGTCTTCTCTGGAAAGATACCAATTAGGTCAAGGGAGGTCCTAGATGAAGACGCAAGGTTTCGTGAGTCCGTCGTTATGGGTCTGAGGCTTGTGGACGGTATCCATTTCAAAGACCTTCAGACGGAATGGAGACGCGACGTCCTTGGCTATTACGGAGACGAGATCGATCGACTTACTGAAAACGGGCTCATTTATCATGATTCGGAAAGGCTCTTTCTTACAAGACGTGGCAGACGCCTCGCCAATCTGGTTCTGAGCAGACTGGTTTAGGTTTTATCTTTTTATATGCAGATTCGTGCTAGAGATTGCAATTTCTCAGGCTTTTTGTTAAAAATTTTTAATAGCTATTATCAAATTTAAACAAAAGGACCCTATTATGAAACGCTACGCCAGCTACTTACCTTTGATTTTTTCTTTTGTATATGCCTTGTATCCAGTGGCGGCATCGGCAGGACAAGGCGTCTATCAGCGGGTTGATAGCGCCTTCAGGGTCCTTTACGAGTTGAACGCTACGCCCGAAAAAGGTATACCACATGATCTTCTGTCAAGCTGTGCTGGCATAGCCATTTTCCCAGGTGTCATAAAAGGCGGTTTTATTCTGGGCGCAAATTACGGCAAGGGCATCCTGGTTGTTAGAGATCAAAAGACTAACAAATGGAAAGGGCCTACATTTCTTACCATGGGTGGTGGGAGTTTTGGTTGGCAGATAGGCCTTGAGTCGGTCGACTTTGTCATGGTTATTATGAACGAAAGGGGGGTAAGGGCCTTTTTGAGCAACAATGCGACGCTGGGTGTTGATCTCTCAGTGGCGGCAGGACCTGTAGGGAGGAAGCTCGAGGCTGCAACAGACGCTTCACTTAAGGCCGAGGTCTATTCATATTCAAGGGCGAGGGGATTCTTTGCAGGGGTATCCTTACAAGGGGTATATATTTACAATGACTATGACGCAAACCAGGCCTTTTATCTGCATCCTTATCTGCCAAGCGAGATATTATATGGAGATATCCCAAAGGTGCCAGAGGAGGCCCAAAGGCTTTTGACATATCTGGAGAGATTTCATTAAAAGACTGCCGTAAGACAAAGAGATGGCATGAAGGTAACAATCATATGTGCGTCCACTGCCTGCGGCAGGATAGGGCCGATCGTCTCGGGCAGCCCGCTCGACAGAGAATATCTTGAGAAAATGCGCCTTGAGACGGATGCAAGCCTGATTGGTGCAAACACGCTGCGTTTGGGCGACCCAGAGATGCTTGGTCCAGGCGGGGTGACGTTGAGGAATCGTATACGTGCCATCATAACGGGTTCAGGGCGAATACCTGTTTACGGAAAGCGACTCTTTCTAGAGGGTCGCGGGCGTAGACCTATTATATTCACAGGGCTGGAAATAGCTCCAGATCTCAGGCTGTCGGTCGGGAGAAAGGCCACAGTTGTCGGTATAAATAAAGGCCCTTTTGGGCTTTCAATTGCCGACGCCGTCTCTGCCCTGGCAAGGCTCGGGGTTGAGGGTGTTTTGATTGAGGGCGGGGCCGGACTTAATTACAGTGCGCTTTATGAAGGCATAGTGGATGAACTTCATTTGACTATAACGCCCAAACTTTCCGGTGAAAAAGGGGCGCCAAGTCTTGCCGACGGCCCGTTGCCTTTGGGAAGACCTTTCTTGGATATGAAACTCTTTGAGTCCAGGGTTGAGGAAAGTGGCGAGGTCTTTTTGCGATATAAGATAAAAAAGAGGTGACGATTATGACTTGGATGCCTGTTCCTGAGTGTCAGGATGTCGCTATTCTATATTCAGGCGGCACCGATTCCCTTTCTCTCTATGCGCTTGCCTTTTCGGGTAGGCATCCGCTTATACCGAGACCAAGACGCATCCATCTTTTGCATATGTTGAACGGCATGGGGCGGTTTCCGGCCTTTCCCAAAAACCGCATGAGAGTGGCCAAGCGGATACTTGCAGCCCAGGCGCCAGAGCCGGACAAGGTCCCGAAGACGTCATATGTAGAGCTTGATATGGGGAGACTCTTTCAGGGTCTGTGGCTTGACGTCTATGAAGACCTGATGCCTAAATACGGCGGAAAGAACCTCGTCTGTGTAGCCTGTAAACTTGCCATGCACGCCAGGGGTATAATCTATTGCGTTGAGCATCTGGCGCCTACCATGTTTGCCGGTTATACGAAAAAACAGGGTTATTATCCTGAACAGACCTATGTCTTCATGGAAAAAACAGCGCATCTTTCAAAGAGATTCGGCATAAGAACGGCCTTTCCACTTTATGAAGACCTGGATATCGAATCGGTCGGCAGGCACCTTCTTGAGGACCTCGGTCTTCCATCAACAGGTGGGGGTGAACGCAAGTGCCTATTTTGCCAGACAAAGACCAGTGCCACAGAAAAGGAGATAGGCGCATATCTCGATGATATGTTCCCTATGGTTTCATCTTATATTGAATATAGGCTTGAGGGTCGCATAAAAGATGCGGCCATGTGTTTTCCTCCTGGACGGGATGTAAGCGAAAAGAAATGAAGATTAGCTGTATTATACCTGTAAGAGATAGGAAAGATTTGGTCTTAAGGGCCATAGAAAGTGTAGTTTGCCAAACCAAGGCCGTTTCTGAGGTGATAGTCGTTGATGATGGCTCAATTGATGGAACACCTTCCGCCGTAAAAAAACGATTTCCACAGGTCAAGGTCATAAAAACAGGTGGCATTGGTCCAGGTCTTGCCAGGAATATGGGGGTAGCGGCTGCAGCCGGCGGACTTTTGATGTTTCTCGATTCCGACGACCAGTGGCTCCCGAATCATGTCTCGGCGTTAATGTCGGCTATAGCCAAGGGACTCAATGTGGCGTACGGCATCACTAAAAATATCGACATGATTTCAAGACCGGAAAGGGAATTTTTTATCCCTGAACGTGGGCGCGCCATAGAAGGGGATGTCTTTAGGGAGCTCGTGAGGTGGTGTTTCCTGGTGCCATCGTCGGTTTGTGTGACCAGAGAGGCGTTTGAAAAGGCTGGCGGTTTTGAAGGCGGTGTACTCGGTGAGGACTGGGTATTTTTTTTAAGGCTGTCGGTCCTATTTCCTTTTGGTTTTGTGTCCGAGATCATAACCATTAGGACGTTGCACAGCGGGTGTCTTTGTAATACCAATGGGGTGGCGGACAATATCCTGAATCTCATAGGCAAGATCGAAAAGACAGTGATGGCGTCTGGTCTGGCAGGACAAGAAGAGATCTTACGGCTCAAGGGCATGCATGAGTTTGCAGCCAAGGAGGCTTGGAAATGGAAGAGCGTACAGGACTGGTATGTGGGCATGAAGGCGCAAGGGTTAATAGAGCCTTGACGATCCCAGTCGAAGAACATTCGAGGGTCCTGGCAAATGCCCACGATGTCCCAGAGGAGGCCCCTTCGTTCAGGATAGGGCTTACATCTGTTGGTATCTCAGGCAAAACACTCTGGGTACGTCTTCCCTTCGGGCAATTACCCTTTGATGCAAATATCGGGGTAAGCCTTCCGGCTGATTCGCGCGGCATACACATGTCAAGGATGGAAGAGGCGGTCTCGTCCCTCTGCGGCAGGCCGTTTAATGATCTCTGTTTCTATGCAAGGGCACTTGCAGAGCTGGTAATCAAGCGACAGAGAGGTGGGATTGCATACGTAAACCTTAAAGGGAAGGTCCCAGTCCGGCGCATCGCCTCGGTAAGTAACAGGATATCCACTGATGCACTCGATATAGAGGCAAGGGTCGAGGTGACAAGACTTGAAACAGAACTGGATTTCAAGGAGACGATAGGTCTTTCTGTCTCGCATATAACCGCATGTCCATGCACCCAGGTATATAACGAGGAGTTGTTTAGCGCGAAGGGCAACTCATTCCCGCTCATAACCCATTCACAGCGTTCCTTTACGCGCCTTTTTATTGAGAGATACGGCGAAGATCCATCCTACGAAGACCTTCTTAAGTGTCTTGAGGCCGCGCTTCATGTCACCCAAGACCTCTTAAAGAGGTCCGATGAGGCCGAGATGGTGATGAGGGCGCATCTTGCCCCACAGTTTGCAGAAGATGCAGTGCGGCAAACGGCCAGGGAGGTGGGTATACACTTTGGGACGGCAATGCCTGCCAGGACAGAGGTTATGATAGAGTCAAGGAGTCTCGAGAGCATTCATATCCACGATGTCTGCTGTACCCTTAAGACAACGCTTGGGGATATAATTCATGCCCTTTAGGATCGTGGTTTTTGAACAACATGGTTCAGGGTGGTTGAAAACCGCCGGGATAAGTGAATTCGGCCGGGATATAATCGTAGAAAAGGTTTTTGATCTGCCTGCAAACCTCCCGTCGGTAATAGACGAGCCCGAGGAATTCATAACTGAAGACTTCGACGGGGACCTGGTGCTCGATTTTCTCAAACACCCCGATCTTTCTGAACATCTGGTAAGGCTCTGCAACAAAAAGGGCATACCGGTGATTGCATCCGGGCAGCACATTCAGGGCGCCATAGCGCCTTTTACATGTTGCGGCCTTGGAAGACTGTATGCGGCAGGGGCGTACGGCGAGCAGTTCGGTATCCCCGAATATGATGTTGAAATGAGAGATGGGCGCATTGAAGGCATTAAGGTCAGACGCGGCGCACCGTGCGGTGCAACTTGGAAGGTCACCTCAAGGTTGATAGGCATGACCAGCAAGGAAGCCATAAGCGCCGTCGGCAGAGAGGTCCAATACCTCTGCTGCGCAAATCCATCGGCCTTTGATCCCATCTCAGGCAAGAGCCCCCTTCACTTTGCAGGCGAGGTTCACATAATTGCGTTAAAAAAAGGAATCGCGGCCTGCACATAGCCGTCTTCGTATGGCGGCCGATACCTCTCTGAATTCCGGCAGTCTCAAAACAAAGAGCATAACCGCATATATTGCCGTCCCTGCAGCTACATATCCGGTTATCTGAAAGGTGAGTATAATAGGGTTATTTGAGGGCCTGTAGTAGGATTCCATGAATAAAAGCAATACTCCCATGACGGCCCCTGCAAGGCATATCCTGCCAAGGCCTGAGAAGAGCCTTCCTACAGGATAATGCCCCATCTTTTTGTATAATATCATGGCGAGGAGGATAAAATTCAAGGTTACAGTGATCGAGGTGGAGAGTGCTATCGCCTTGTGGGCAAGTCGGTCGATGGTCATGGATATTGTTACGATATTCAACAGGACTGTTGTAAAACTCACTATCACAGGCCAGCGTGTGTCGTTTAATGCATAGAATACCGGAACTACTATCTTTACCGCCGAATATGCAATGAGTCCTATGGCATAGTATCTGAGCGCTTCGGCGGTCATGATTGTGTCAAAGGCGGTAAATCGCCCGTGTTCAAAGATAAGCCTTATAATTGGTCCTGCCAGTATCCAGAGTCCTATGGCCGCCGGTACCGTCAGGGCAAAGGCCATTATAAGTGAAGATACAAGCGTGTGCCCAAGGGCATCGATGTCCCTCAGTGCGGCAAGCCTCGAGACCGCGGGCAGGGTTACAATAGAAAATGCCACTCCGAAGAGGCCTATCGGAAACTGCATGAGTCTGAATGCGTAGCTCAACCATGCAACACTACCCTCCGCGCACCTGGATGCGAAGTTTGTGTTCACGAAGATATTTATCTGCACAGCCGAAAGCCCGACTATGGCCGGGATGATGAGACGGGCTATACGTCTAAGTCCGGGGTCTTTGAGGTCTATCAACGGCCTTATACTCAAATTTTCCCGCAAAAACAGCGGGATTTGAATTACCAATTGGGCGAGACCACCAGCAAGTGTCCCTATTGCCATGCCAAATATGGCAGGTATCCCCCATTTTGGGAGGAGGTATGCAAAAATAACACCGACGGCGATGGAGCCAAGATTAAAGAAACTGGACGAGAGGGCAGGTATGAAAAAGTGGCGTCTGGTATTTAAAATGCCCATAAACAAGGCGGCTATGGATACAAGGAGCAGGAACGGAAACATGATTACCGCAAGATGGGTGGTCAGTTCAAGCTTTCCAGGGATCAGAACGAAATCCGGGGCAAGCAGGCGCACAAGTTCGCCTGAGAATGCCATCCCGATAAACATAATCACCGATACGACGACGACGAGACAGGTGAATACATTGTTTACGAGACGGGCCGCATCTTCTCTCGAGCGCCTTGTCTCATATTCCGTAAAGACCGTCACAAAGGCCGAACTCAACGCCCCTTCGGCGAATAGGTCTCGAAGCAGGTTGGGTATTCTGAATGCGACCACAAATGCATCTGTGGCCATACCAGCCCCAAACAACCATGCGATAACCTGCTCCCTTACGAGTCCGAGGAGCCTTGACAAGAACACCGCGATGGTCACTGGACCGGCGGAGCGGACAAGAGAGGCCGCGCTTACTCCTTTTTCAGCCATCTTACACCATCGCATGTATCCATGACTTCTACGCCCATCTTCAAGAGCTCATCCCTCAATCTGTCCGCCTCGGCCCAATTCTTGTTTTTTCTGGCCGCCTCGCGAAGACCGATAAGGGAACGGATATTTTCGAGCTGCTGGTCTTCTTGTCCGGAAAGGTCAAGGCATGCCATGACATCATCCAGTTTCTTGAGGGCGTTAAAAATAGTGGTTGCATCAGGACCTGTAAGTCCATGGTTCTTTTGATAGTAATTTACCTTGCGGATCATACGGGCAAGCGCACCGATGGCCCCTGAGACATTGAGATCGTCGTTTAACGCAGTGCTCCAGCCATTTTCCATCTCCTTGACCGTTTCTTTTATATAATCAGCGGTATTCTCAATATTAGTCGATGGATCGATCAATGTCTTTATACCTGCTGTAAACCTGTCTATGCGTCTCAATGCCTGGACCGCTTCACGCACCGCTTTAAATGAAAAAATAAGGGGTTTGCGATAGTTTGTCTTCAAGAGAAAGAACCTTATCTGTCTGCCTGAAAATCCCTTCTTCTTCAGGTCTCTCAGGGTTATTATGTTTTTGAGGCTTCGGGACATCTTCTTTCCATCCGCATGGACAAGTTCGCTGTGAATCCAGTATTTGGCGAGTGGCTTGCCTGTCAATGCAGAGGCCATGGCTATCTCGTTTTCGTGATGTGGAAACACGAGATCGCAACCACTCGTATGTATGTCGAAATATTCTCCAAGGTACTTCATAGACATGGCCACGCATTCGATGTGCCAGCTAGGGCGTACCTGCCCCCAGCTTGTCTCAAACCCTATCCCCTTTTTCAATTCTTCAAGGGTTACCCTTTTGAAGAGGGTGAAGTCCACCGGACTGTCCTTGTCGTAGTTGTCGAGATCGACGGTCTTGCCCACATGGATCTTTGATATGTCTATACGCGACAGACGGCCGTAGGACGGCAGTTTTGATATGTCGAAATAGACGGAGCCGTGTTTTACATAGGCATATCCGGCATCCAGCAGGCGCCTTGCAATATCTATCATCTCGGGTATGTGGGCGCTTGCCTTCGGGTAAAAGGAAGCTGGAAGGATATTCAGCTCCGAGACGTCTTCTAGAAAGGCCTGGAAATAGCGATCAGTAAGGTCATCAAGCCCCATGTTGTCTTTGAGGGCGGCCTTTATAGTCTTGTCGTCTATGTCTGTGATGTTTACCACATGGGTCACATCATAGCCTTGCATCAGGAGTAGTCTTTTTAAAAGATCCGCAACAACCATCCGTCTGCATAGGCCGAGATGCGCATATTCGTAGACAGTGGGTCCGCAGGAGTATATACCGACCTTTCCTGCAAGCAGCGGTTCGAATCTTTCTTTTTCCCTAGTGAGCGTGTTGGTGAGTTTTATGACTGGCCCTCCTTGCTCTTCGCCTTTGTTCTTGCGCCGTGGCAGAAATAGATTGGTACTCAGATATCTCTCGCCGCCATCAGGAAATATCACTACGATCACGCCTTCCTTCATGCTTGATGCCTGAGAGAAGGCCGCAGCCATTGCAGCGCCTGAGCTCATGCCTACAAAGAGCCCTTCTTCACTCGCAAGCCTGCGTGCAAATTCAAAGGCCTCTTCGTCATGGATGTTTACTATCGTATCGGGCAGGGTCTTGTCGAATATCCCAGGCCTGTATGATTCTTTCATGTTTTTGAGACCTTGGATCTTGTGCCCGAGATAGGGCTCCACCCCTATGATGCGTACATTTGGACCCAATTCCCTTATGCGCTTCGTGATCC
>NZ_JBMFRG010000012.1:0-37957 GCF_049968175.1 Dissulfurimicrobium sp. | reverse complement strand
CCCCACCTACCCGTACAGGTGCCATTATGGCTATCGGTGTGACAGCGCCTGTGCGCCCTACGCTTAATTGGATGTCCTTGATCACAGTCACAGCTTGGGCAGCTTCGAACTTGTAAGCCAGCGCCCAACGCGGACTTTTTGCCTTTTCTCCGAGCCTGGTCTGGAGTTCAAGGCTGTTTACCTTGATCACGATGCCGTCTATCTCATAGCTCAGGGTGTCCCTCTTCTCTCCGATGCGTCGGTGATAGCGTATGGCAGCCTCTATACCTGTTATTTTCTCCGCCAGCGGATTTACCTTGAGCCCCCATTTTTTGAGGGTAGAGAGTATCTCCCATTGTGTCTTGAATGTGCGGCCCTTTACTATTCCAACGCCATAGAAAAATACGTCGAGCGGGCGTGATGCGGTTATGGCAGGGTCAAGTTGACGCAAAGAGCCAGCCGCTGCGTTTCTAGGGTTGGCAAACAATGGTTCACCTCTGGCCTTTCGTGCCTCATTTAATGCATTAAAGCCGTCTTTGTTTATAAATATCTCCCCTCGCACCTCGAGTCGATCCGGCAGGGGCACCTCGTGCCCAATCAGTTTCAAAGGCACCGCCCTGACCGTTCGTATATTATTGGTTACGTCTTCGCCTATGTAGCCATCTCCCCTGGTTGAGCCGAGGATAAAGATGCCGTTTTCATAGACTAGTTCGATTGCGAGGCCGTCCATCTTAGGTTCGACTGTATATTCGATCTCTTTCTCTGTCCCCAGAAACCTCCTAATCCTTCTGTCGAACTCGATCACGTCGCCCTCGCTGAATGCATCGTCAAGGCTAAGCATCGGGACTGTATGATGGGCCGTGGCAAATTTGTCAGACGGCTGCGCCCCTATCCTTTGGGTGGGTGAGTCTGGTGTCACCGCCTCAGGATATCTGGTTTCAAGGTCTATGAGCTCGTGCATAAGGGCGTCATAGTCTTCGTCGCTTATGATAGGCTGATCAAGCACATAGTAGCGGTAGTTGTGGTAGTTGATCTCTTGTCTTAATCTGCCTATGCGTTCAAGGATATCCTTGTCGATCACTTTTTATCCGCCTACTACTGTTTTGTTGCAATTACTCGCCCTGCTTGATGCAGGCCGTTCTTCAATTACCTCAAAATTTATGTGTCTGCGTGCGACATTTACCTCTTTTACACGTACCTTCACTATGTCGCCGATTTGAAACGTTCTCTTATGCCTTTGACCTACAAGCCTGTATCCCGCCTGGTCAAATACATAATAGTCGTCCGTAAGATCGACAAGCCTGACCGCCCCTTCGATAAAGACATCTTTGAGTTCAACAAAGAAGCCGAATGACGCAACCCCTGAAATGACGCCTTCATACACCTCTCCAATCTTGTCTGCCATAAGTCTGACCTTGAGCCTGTCTATCATCTCGCGTTCGGCCTCCATGGCCGTCCGCTCCTTCTGCGAACAGTGTCGGCTTAGATCAGAGAGGACCTCTTCCGTATAGAGAGGCGTCTTTTTTCTGCGTCCCATATTGGCGGTGAGTATTCTGTGAACTATGAGGTCAGGATAACGGCGAATGGGCGAGGTGAAATGCAGGTAGTGGGTCGAGGCGAGGCCGAAGTGCCCGATATTTATCGGCGAGTATACGGCCTGCTGCATGGAGCGTAAGAGCAGCGTATTTATTATGTATTCAATAGGCGAGCCAGCTGCCTTTAGCAGTACCTCTTGACACCACCTTGGGCTCATCTCATCTGGAAGCGCGATGTCAAGGCCGATACCTCGGGCGAATGAGACAAAGTCGTTCAGTCTCAGCCTGTCGGGTTCAGGATGTACCCTGTAGAGGGTCGGGACGTCGTTCTTTGCAAGATGCGCGGCTACAGCCTCGTTTGCCGCGAGCATAAACTCCTCTATTATACGGTGGGCGATGTTGCGTTCGCGCCTTACTATATCTTCGAGGTTGCCTTGAAGCCCAAGGATTATTTCTGGTTCGGGCATGTCAAAGTCTATGCTGCCCCTCTCGACCCTCTTTGCATTGAGGATAAGGGCGAGCTCTTTCATCAACTTCAACATCTTTGCAAGCCAGCGATCTTCCTCTGCAATATCACTCGTCCTGCACCCCAATAGGCTGGTCGCCTCGGTATATGTCAACCTCCGATGGCTCTTTATCACGGCCTTCGAGAAAACGACCCGCCTTAGATTTCCCTGCCTGTCAAGGTTGAGCTCTATTGCAAGGACCAGGCGATCTTCACCTGGCACCAGGCTGCATAGGTGATTTGAAAGGGTTTCGGGCAGCATGGGGACGACCGCGTTTGGGAAATAGACACTTGTGCCCCTTTCTCGCGCGGCTTCGTCTATAGGTGAGCCTTCTTTTACGTAATGGCCTACGTCCGCTATGGCTACGATAATGACATAACCAGTCTTTGTCTTTTTTGCAAAGACCGCATCGTCGAAGTCCCTTGCATTCTCGCCGTCGATCGTAATAAGGGGTATGGCCCGCAGGTCCTTTCTGTCGCTGATGTCCTCTTGGCTTATGATCTTTGGCAGTTCAGCGGCCTGCCTGACAACATCGTCGGAGAATTCATGCGGCAGCTCGTACTTGTTTATGACTATCCTAGCTTGGACACCGAGGTCGTTCGGATCGCCGAGTATCTCTATCACACGGCCCTCTGGACTCCTCCCCTCCGGCAGGTAATTTACTATCTCCGCAACCACCACATCGCCGTTTTTGGCCTTCAGTGTGGCCTTTTTCGGTATGGCGACCTCAAATGCAAGGCGCTCATCTTCGGGTACAACAATTGCAATATCCTTGCCCTTATGGAAGGTCCCGACTATCCGTTTTGTCCTCCGCTCAAGTATCCTTATAACTGAGCCTTCTTGCCGTCTCCCCCTGGTCTGTTCTATCCGCACCACCACTCTGTCGCCGTGTATGGCCCCTTTTAAGGCCTTCGGCGGGATAAAGATGTCAGGACCTCCTGTCTGTTCCGGTGTTACGAATCCAAAGCCGTCAGGATGAACGGAGATGTTCCCTGTAACAAGGTGCATGAGATCTGAGAGCCCATATCTCTTGCCCTTGATCTGTAGGACTAGCCCTTTATTTATGAGGGCCTCCAGCGCGCTGGCGGATTCATGCCTCTCTTCCCTATTGAGATTGGCTGCCTTATTGATCTCTCTTAAGAAAAGAGGACGTCCTGCATCTCTCATCACCCTCAGGATGCGGATGGATAATGGGTCTGTTTTGGATGTATGTTTAGGCTTTGTTGGGGGTTTTTTATCCAGCGTATTTTTTTTCTTTGTCATTATTAAAATTATACGGTCAATGTGGCATCCGGTCAATCTTTTGCGAATCCACCAGGAATAGCAGAACGCAGCGCACTCACGATCAATCCAGCCAAGACGTGTCAGCCCATAGGGGCCCTTTATGCAGCCCTTGGCATACATGAATGCCTGCCGCACAGTCACGGAAGCCAGGGTTGCTGTGCATATCATCGCAGTCATCTTACGAGACACTACAAGGAACCTGTGATGGCTGCGACCAGTTCATTTACAGAAGGAACCGCTGTCTTTGGAGGCGGCGCCAATCTGCGGCAGGCCATAAAGAACATCTTTCAGATATATAAGCCCAGGGTTGTGGCTGTGCATACAACATGCCTTTCCGAGACCATAGGTGACGATCTTTCCACCCTGATAGCCAAGGCAAAGGATGACGGACTTATACCTGAAGGCAGTTTTGTCATACACACCAATACGCCAAGCTATGTAGGCTCTCATGTAACAGGCTTCTCGAACATGACACGGTCCATGGTGAATTATTTTGCAGAGCCTGCTAAACAAAAGAAAGGGCAGATAAATGTCATACCAGGATTTGTGGAGCCATCTGACATACGTCACATAAAGATGCTCTTGAATGAGATGGGCGTAAAGGCCGTCGTATTTCCTGATACCTCTGATGTGCTGGACGCCCCCCAGACAGGCAGCCACAGGTTTTATCCAAAGGGTGGCGTGACCGTGGAGGCGCTTAAATCAACAGGCTCAAGCAAGAAGACCATAGCGATGGGGTCCTTTGCATCCGAGGCCGCCGCCCAGGCCCTCATGGTCAAGGCCGATGTGCCGTATGACCTGATCGATCTGCCCATAGGCATCGCCGCCACCGACCGCTTCATGCAGTCTCTGATGGATATTACTGGCAAGGAGCCATCCGAAAGGATATTGGATGACAGGGGACGCCTGGTTGACATGATGACAGATAACCAGCAGTACTTCTATGGGAAAAAGGTGGCGGTCTTTGGTGACCCGGATCATGTGATATCCATGACCGAATTTCTGGTAAGCATGGATATGATCCCAATCCATATCTTGACAGGGACCCCTGGCAAGAGGTTTGAGCAGCGCATAAGAGAGATATTGAAAGATGTTGCGCCGGATGCAAGGGTAAAGGCCGCTGGAGACCTGTTTGAACTCCATCAGTGGATAAAGGCCGAGCCGGTCGATCTTCTTATGGGCAACACCTATGGCAAGCACATTGCCAGGGCGGAGGACGTACCGTTTGTCCGTTTCGGTTTCCCGATACTGGATAGAGTAGGGCACAGCTACTTCCCTGTCGTGGGCTATAGAGGCGCCATGCACCTGATGGAAAAGATACTTGGCGTCCTCCTTGACCGCAAAGACAGGGATGCCGCTGAAGAAAATTTCGAACTTATCATGTAGGAATGCCTGTGGAGGGCAGCATCTAAAATATTAATGCTGCTTGTGGGTTGCCCGCAGGCTTATGTCAAACCAGACAGGAGGAAACGGATGGCCTCTGCAATATTCAAAGAAAGGGAAAAACAGGTATATCTCAAGGGGAGCAGGCCCTTTGATCTTGAATGTGAAAAGGAAAGCCTCGCAGGGGCGGTAAGCCAGAGGGCGTGCGTATTCTGCGGTTCGAGGGTCGTCCTTTATCCCATAGCCGATGCGCTCCACCTCGTACATGGTCCTGTGGGATGCGCGGTCTATACATGGGATATCAGAGGCGCCCTTTCATCAGGCCCTGAGCTCCACCGCCTGAGCTTTTCCACCGATCTTCAGGAGAAGGATGTCATATTCGGCGGCGAGAAAAAACTCTACGGCGCGCTTGTCGAACTCATAGATCGCCATGCCCCCAAGGCGGCGTTTGTATATTCAACATGCATCGTTGGTATCATCGGGGATGACCTTGAGGCAATATGCCGAAGGGTGAGCGAAGAAAAAAATATCCCCGTGATCCCTGTCCAGTCAGAGGGTTTCAAGGGCAACAAGCGAGCGGGTTACAATGCGGCCTGCAGGGCCTTGTTCAGGCTGGTGGGTGAGGGCAGCACCGAGGGCATCTCTCCATACAGCGTAAATATACTCGGAGACTTCAACCTGGCCGGGGAACTATGGATCATACGCGATTACTTTAAGCGCATGGGTGTCCAGGTCGTGGCCAATATCACAGGCGACGGCAGGGTGGATGACATAAGGCGCGCCCATGGCGCGGCGCTCAATCTCGTGCAGTGCTCAGGGGCTACGATGGACCTTGCGGTCATGATGAAGGAAAAATATGGCACCCCGGTCATGAGGGTATCCTATTTCGGGATCGAGGACATGGCTGAGGCGCTCTACGGCATAGCCCGCTTCTTCAAGGAGCCATCTATCATGGAAAGGACACAGAGCAGCTTGTGAGGGAGGAGCTTTCAGCCCTCTATCCTGAGCTTCAGAGATACCGCAAGGCATTGAGCGGCAAAAAGGCCGCCATATATGTCGGCGGCGCATTCAAGGCGTTTTCGCTGGTTAAGGCCTTCAGACACCTTGGCATGAAGGTGGTGATGGTAGGTTCACAGACCGGCACACAGGAAGACTACAGGGAGCTTGAGGCGATAACCGACGACGGGACAATTATAGTGGATGACTCAAACCCGCTGGAGCTGTCGGCGTTTCTGCAGGAAAAGGAGGTCGATATCTTTGTGGGCGGCGTCAAGGAACGGCCCATAGCATATAAATTAGGTGTCGGCTTCTGTGACCACAATCACGAGAGAAAAGAGGCGCTTGAAGGCTTTGTGGGCATGCTCAATTTTGCAAAAGAGGTCTATTCCTCTGTCATGAGTCCTGTCTGGCGTTTTGTGCCTAAAAACAGCCAGGGGATGCTTGATGGACTCTCAAGCCATAAAGAGAAAATCCTGAGGTGCGTATCATGAAAAAACAGGAAAATAAATATGTCTCAACCACCAATGCCTGTAAGCTCTGTAAACCCCTGGGTGCGTGTCTGGCATTCAAGGGCATAGAAGGCGCAGTGCCTTTTCTGCATGGTTCTCAAGGATGCGCAACCTATATGAGAAGATACATCATAAGTCATTTCAATGAACCTATGGATATTGCATCATCATCTCTGGGGGAAAACATGCGGTATTCGGAGGCGCAGCCAATCTCAAGAAGGGGCTGAAAAATGTATGCCGGAAATTCAGCCCCAGCATGATAGGCGTCGCCACTACATGCCTTACAGAGACCATAGGCGATGATGTCCCAATGATACTCAGGGAATACAGAAGCGGGATAGCGCAGCAGGGCGATCCGGCGCCTTTTCTGGTGAATGTCTCGACACCCAGCTATTCAGGAACCCATATGGAAGGTTTTCATGAGGCTGTGAAGGCCGTTGTCGAACAGCTTGCGGAGGGCGGCGAGCCGCTTGATTTCATAAATCTCTTCCCTGGTTTTGTATCTCCGGCTGATATACGTCATCTCTATGAGATCGTCTCTGATTTCAGTCTGGAGTGCACGATCCTTCCTGATTATTCAGATACCCTCGATGGGCCGGCCATGCGTGAGTATGAGAGGATACCCCAGGGCGGCACCCCTGTCTCGGCGATAAAAGAGATGGGCAGGGCATTGGGCAGCATAGAGTTCGGCCGGAACCTGAAGACAATGGTGACTGCCGGTGAGTTTCTTAAGTCAAGATTCGGGGTGGTTAACCGCCGGATAGGGACACCCATAGGGCTCAGGGAGACAGACGCCTTCTTTACGGCGCTTGAGGAGATATCGGGTATCCCTGCCCCTCAAAAATACATGATGGAACGTGCGAGACTCATCGATTCCTTTGTGGATTGCCACAAATATGTCTTTGGCAAACGGGCCGTTGTCTATGGTGAAGAAGACCTCGTGACAGGCCTTACCTCTTTTCTTACTGAAATCGGCATTCAGCCCATACTGTGCGCATCGGGTAGCAAAGGCGGCGCATTCCAGGAGTCCATAAAAGAGGTGACAGAAGGCATCCTTACTGATGATCCTGATGTCAGAGACGATGCCGACTTCTATGATATAGCTATTGATGTCGAGTCAATGCAACCGGATATCATGGTCGGTCACAGCAAGGGCTATCATCTGGCAAGAAAGTTGGGCATACCGCTTATAAGGGTAGGCTTTCCAATCCATGACCGTATAGGTGGGCAGCGCATTGTCCATATAGGCTACAGAGGCGCGCAGAATCTGCTTGATACAATAGTGAATGCAATAATAGAGAAGAAACAGGATGATTCATCCGTAGGCTATAGCTATATGTAGAATGAAAGGGGTAAAATTAGGAAAAATATGATAAATATAACACCTGATAGATCAAGACATCCATGTTTTAATGCAAGTGTAAAGGGAAGCTGTGGCAGGGTGCATCTTCCTGTAGCGCCAAAATGCAACATACTTTGTAATTACTGCAATCGAAAATATGACTGCGTAAATGAGAGCAGGCCTGGTGTCACAAGCGCCATACTCTCACCTTATTAGGCGCTTGCCTATATGGAAAGGGTCATTGAGAAGGAACCGCGCATAACAGTTGCAGGTATAGCAGGGCCGGGAGACCCGTTTGCAAGCCCTGATGAAACCATGGAGACCATCAGGCTTATCAAGGAGAGATTCCCTGAGATCATCCTATGTCTTGCCACAAACGGCCTTGGCGTATCTCCTTATGTGGATGACCTCGCCTCCCTGGGCGTCTCTCATATCACTGTCACCATAAATGCCGTTGACCCTGACGTGAGCCAGAATATCTATGCCTGGGTGAGGGACGGGAAGGTGGTTTACCGCGGCAGGGAGGCAGCCGGACTGCTCCTTCAAAGACAGCTTGACGCCGTCTCGAAGCTCAAGGCCAGGGGTATCACGCTCAAGATAAATACGATCGTTATCCCAGGAATAAATTATGATCCTGAAATCAATGGTGGCCATATAATTGATATTGCAAAGAAAATGGCAGAGATGGGCGCTGATGTGCTGAACTGTATGCCCATGTATCCCAATGCCGGCACCGCCTTTGAAAACATCAGGGAGCCAGACAAGAAGGAGATCAGAATCTTGCAGGACAGGGCAGGGGAACATATCGCCCAGATGAGACACTGTACCAGATGCCGTGCTGACGCCATAGGGCTTCTGGGTGAAGACCGCTCAACTGAGATGCATGGATGTCTCTCCGCATGTGCCAGTCTTCCAAAACCCCTTGCCGGCAATGAACGGCCGTTTGTCGCGGTGGCGACACTTGAGGGGATGCTGGTCAACCAGCACCTTGGTGAGGCGGAGAGGCTTCAGATATGGGGCAGGGGCAAAGATGGTTTCTACCTGGTTGAAGAGCGCAGGACACCTCCCCCTGGTGGCGGGCCTAAAAGATGGGAGGCCCTTTCAGAGATGCTCAGGGACTGTAGGGCGATACTCGTGGGCGGTATCGGTGAAAACCCCCGAAATATTCTTTCAGGGGAAGGCATTGAGGTCTTTGAGCTGAACGGTTTTATAGAGATGGGGCTTAAATCCGTATTCATGGGCGATGATATCTCCTTTCTCAAGGTGAGAAGGAAGGGCGGGTGCGGCGGTTGTAAAGGTGCGGGTCTTGGTTGTGATGATTTGTCCAGCTTGCCTATCTTTTAGGTCGGTTGTCTCGTAGCGATTCTGTTTTTTAGGGTGGATCAATTAAAGATTGACAATGCTTTATCTTATATGTTATATAACGCACGTTATATTAAACTATGTATAGCGAAAGGAGGAACTATATGAAGATATTTAAAAAAGTAGTTATGACTGTGCTTGTTGTAGGGTTTTTGGCCATGTCATGTCTTCCCAGGGATGCCTTTTCGGCTGAGAGGCTTATGGTCTTTGCTGGTGCAGCCTCAAAGCCGCCGCTTGAGGAGGCTGCAAAGGCCTTTGAAAAGAAAACCGGCGTTAAGGTGGATATCAGCTTCGGTGGTTCAGGGACTGTCCTTTCCCAGATGATCCTTGCAAAGGAGGGGGATATCTATTTTCCTGGCTCATCTGACTACATGGAGCTCGCGAAGAGGAAAGGGATGGTGTTGCCTGAGACGGAAAAGATAGTGGTCTATCTCGTCCCTGCCATAAACGTGCAGAAAGGCAATCCCAAAGGGATCCATAGTTTGAAGGACCTTACAAGGCGTGGGCTCAAGGTCGCCATCGCAAATCCTGAGGATGTATGTGTGGGCGCCTATGCCGTTGAAATAATTGAAAAAAACTTTACTCCCCAAGAAAAGGAGGCGTTCAGAAAGAACCTCATCAACTATACTGAGAGTTGCGACAAGACTGCCACCGCCGTATCACTTAAGATGGCGGACGCGGTGATCGGTTGGCGGGTTTTCCATTACTGGGATCCGGAAAGAATAGAGAATGTCCGGCTTAAAAAAGAAGAAATCGTCCGTGTAGGTTATATCCCAATAGCTATATCTAAATTCACCAAAAACAAGGCCCTTGCCCAGAAGTTTATAGATTTCATCTTGTCTGACGAAGGAAAGGCGATATTCAGAAAATATCACTACCTCATGACCCCTGATGAGGCCTTTGCCTATATTGGCGAGAAGAAACCCGTCGGCGGGGACTATGTGGTGCCGCAGGAGTGGTTGAAGAAATAAAAGATAAAGCTATGGGATTCTATAGCCGTTTAAAACAAGAGCTTGGGTATTTAGTCGAAAAGCATGATCTTTTTAAAGAACATGTTACAATTACTGCAAAAACCTTAACACCGAAAGAGGCTATCGGTGAGCCGGAAAGAATGGATTTTCCGCTTCTGAAGGGGAAAGAGGTGATGATTGAGGCTAGATTTCTGGATAAGAAGGGCCAGGCATACACCAGTATGCCTGGCGATTACCAAGGGACAATAGAAGATATCATCAAACTTTCTCTATCCAACGATTTTGAAAGGGCATGTCTGATATCCAGCTTAAATGCCGTTATGAGGCATCTTGGTAGCATTGAAAAGACAATCCATTGCAGGAATAGCGATCCTGAAAGGTGTGCGACCATGTTGCCTCATTATATTCAGAAACGCTTTGGAAAGCCCAAAATAGCATTTATAGGATTTCAACCCGCAATGATAAATAGTCTATCAGGGTCATTTGAACTAAAAGTCATTGATCTTGATGAAGATAATATCAATAAGGAAAAATATGGGGTGATAATAAATGGACCTGACAAGACAGATGAGATAGTATCATGGGCTGATATTATTATTGCAACAGGGTCAACATGCGTAAATGCTACAATTGAGAAATTTATCAAAGATAAACCAGTTATATTTTATGGTGTATCTATAGCTGGAATAGCAAAGATTTGTGGATATGAAAGGTATTGCCCATGTGCATATTGAATCCACCGCACAACTTTCAATACTAAAAGCAATACTAAAAGGAAGCTAATATTGCGGCGTCGCAAAAGGTCGCCAACCGCGTTGCGCTGCATCTTTTTCGTCACTGCGGCGTATAAGTATGCCGCATTCCTCAGGATCTGCGCGCATTTTTGCTTAGCCATTAATGACTTTTTACGAGATCATCAATATTGAGAGGGAAGATAATGAAAAGAATAAGTTCGAAGATCTTGATCTATCTGGTGATGCTGCCTTTTATCATACTGAATGTATTATCCATTGCATGCGCTGAAGAACTTATGGTCTTTAGCGGCGCCGCCTTTAAGAAACCCTTGGATGATCTCATACAAAGCTACGATAAGGCAAAAGTGAGCGCCAATTATGGGGGCGTGACGGCTATACTGACCCAGCTGAGCCTTGGCAGACAGGGTGACGTCTTTGTCGTCCCGTCACCTGATGTCATGGAGCAGGCGGTTCAAAATGGGCTTGTGAAAAAGGAGAGTGTAAGGAGTTTCGTCTATGCCGTTCCCGTCATGGTTGTCAAAAAAGGAAATCCCAAAGGCATACACAGCATCGAGGACCTCCTCAGGCCTGACGTCAGGTTTGCCATGGCGAATCCAGAGATGGTATATATAGGACGGCTTGCCGCGGAGATTTTCGATAGAAACCTCCCCCCTGATAAAGTTGATGCCTTGAGGAAAAAGGTGCAGACCTATGCAGATGACATCTCGAAACTCTTGAGCTATCTACTGATAGATCAGGTGGATGCGGTGCTGGGATTTGATTTTCTCAAGGGGTGGGCCCCTAACAGGGTGGATATCGTAAAATTAAAACCAAATGAGGTCATTCGCATCGGAAACGGTCAGATAGGTGTCACTACATCTTCAAAAGATCCCCAGGGGGCAGAGAAATTCATCGGGTTTGTCTTATCGGGCAAGGGACAGGAGGTGTTTAAAAAGTATGGGTATCTCACTTCTCTTAAGGAGACATATGCCTTTTTAGGGGCCAAAAAGCCGGTAGGCGGCGTTCCGCAAGTCGGCCAGGAATGGATTAGCAGATAGATGAATTTGAAAAGACTTAGCATCTTCTGTGCCTTTTCGACATTTTCAGTCTATGCAGGTCTTGTCCTGTCGATGTGCTACTTTCTGAGCGGCCGTCTCTTTGTGGAGACCATTTTGTCTGGAAGGACGCTTTTTTCCATAAGGTTGAGCCTTCTTTGCGCAACCATCGCGACAGCGCTTTCCGTGTGTCTTGCGGTACCGTCAGCCTATGCCTTGAGCAGATTTGATTTCAAGGGCAAGGACATCCTCGACACCACCCTTGAGTTTCCAATGGTCGTCTCGCCAGCAGCCCTTGGCGCCTTGCTTCTGATCTTTTTCAACACCCCATTGGGCGGGTTCGTGCAGAAAAATACCTTTCAGTTCGTCTTTGCCTTTGCAGGCATAGTGCTTGCCCAGTTTGTTACTACTCTGGGTGTTGCAACCAGGCTTTTAAAGGCCGCTCTTGACGAGATCCCGCGACGATATGAAGATGTTGCCAGGACCCTCGGCGCATCCCCTCTCTCAGCATTCTTCAGCGTCACTCTGCCCCTTGCCAGACGCGGGATCCTGGCGTCCATCATCCTTACCTGGGCAAAGGCCTTGGGAGAGTTCGGCGCAACCATTATGGTGGCGGGCTCGATGGCCATGAGGACAGAGACCCTGCCTGTCGCCATATTTATGCGGCTTGCAAGCGCCGATATCGAGGGCGCAGTTGTGCTCATCCTGATCTTAGTCTCTGTTGGTTTCTTTGTGCTGTATGTCGCCAGATTTTTAATAAAGGCACGAAGGCATGCTTGAACTCGAAAGACTTACCATCAATACAGGCATGTTTTCTGTAAAAGATGTGAGTCTAAAGATCCAGCCAGGCAGCTGCAATGTGCTTGTAGGGCCTACCGGTTGCGGCAAGACCACGCTTCTTGAGGCCATTATTGGTATACGAAGGCCTGATTCGGGAGTAATTCGATTGGAAGGCAGACGAATCGATGACCTGCCTATTGAAAGGCGTGGTATAGCCTATCTGCCTCAAGACCTCGCCCTTTTCCCACACCTGACCGTTGAAGGCAACATCTTTTATGGCCTTAAGCATCAAAAAAGGTTGAATGAGCGCCGGCGCGATTTCGTCCTGGAATTGGCGGAGACCTTGGGCATAACCCATTTGCTTAAGAGGATGGTAGACCACTTAAGCGGCGGTGAGCGTCAGCGAGTGGCGCTTGTTCGGGCCCTTGCCACAGGAAGCGGGTATCTGTTGCTCGACGAGCCCTTATCTGCCCTCCATGAGGCCATGAAAAAAGACCTCTGGTTCCTGATTGCCGATATTAAGGTGAGGTTTGGTCTTGCCATAGTCATGGTTACTCACGATATGGACGAGGCCTTCTTCATGGGGGATGAGATAGCTGTTATGATAGACGGTATGATTCGCCAGGCTGGCCCAAGGGGTGAGGTATACGGACATCCCATAGACATAGATGTTGCAGGATTCTTCGGGATTAAGAACCTTTTTTCAGCGGAAGTTATAAGAATGCGAGGGAAATGGGCTGAGGTGAGATGTAATGAACTCAACACCGACCTCATCGTCCCGGCCTGGAGACATTCAGGCACCACCTCCATCTTGCAAGGACTCCCCTTTATTATCGGGATAATGCCGGAGAATGTAATGCTCATCAGACCTGATCTTAATAGACGGGATAATGACAATCTCCTCGAAGGGGTTGTTTATGAGATATTTTCGAGGGGTCGGTCTAACACTCTCCTGTTTGTGCCGGATGGGTCAGATAGGGTTATCGAGATAGATATTCCTGATTACGCCATGCGGAAAATGGACATTACAAAGGGTGTAAAGGCCGTTGTAGCCTTAAGGGCGGAAAAGATATTTACATTGACCGCAAGAGCGCCTCACGCAGCCATTCCTCAACCTTTGCCTTTGTAGGGAGACGGCCTGAACATAAAACTTGCCCGTTTATAACAAGGGCAGGGGTGCTTATAACCCCATATCTCCAGATCTCGTCCAGGTCTTTTATATGTTCGATGTCAGCGGCTATGTCTTTCTGATCGAGGGCCGACCTCACGATCTCTTCAAGCCTATTGCAGCTTACACATCCAGGCCCCAGGATGCGGATGGATAGGCCAGACTCATTTCCATCGATGGTCCCGTTCCATAACTTTTTAATGGCCTCGATATAGGCGTCCCTTGCAGACAGAGGTATGTAGTTTTTCTTCTCGATAATATGGAGCACCTCAATAGCGGCCTCGTCAGAGGTCTTGCGGCCAGTCGGATCGGATGCCCTTATTTGTGAGATGGCCTCATCAAGTCCTACAATCCCTATATTTACACCGCCTATATTTATAATTTTGCCCGTCGCCATACCATATTTTCTTTATTTGCGGCGTTCTCTTTCTTTAAAGATAAAATGGATTGGGGTATGGATCAACCCCAGCTGCTTTCTGAACTGGTTCAGCATAAAACGCAGATAGTAATTAGGTATGAGCTCGGGATAGTTGGCAAAGACTAGAAATGTAGGCGGCGCGGTTGCCACCTGTGTCGTATAATAGAGTTTTAGGAAATGCCCCTTAATAATCGGCGGGGTCTTTAATGCCATGGCCTTTTGCAGTGCTTGATTTGCCTTCCCTGTGCCTACCGAGGCTGTAAATTCTTTATAGACGCTGTCGATGACTGCAAGGAGTTTATTTACATTTCTACCCGTCAGGGCCGAGAGGTTGACATGCGGTGCATAAGAGATAAACCGTTTGGCAGATTCAAGTTCCTCCGTTCTTAGACGTACCAATAATTTATCGCCCTGGATCAGGTCCCATTTGTTGAATACTGTCACAACCGCTCGTTTGTATTCCTCTATATAGCCTATGAGCCTTTTGTCCTGGTCAGTTATGCCTTCTGTTGCGTCCAGGACTACAACGGCCGTGTCGCAGGTCTTTAAGGCCTCGATCGCCTTTATGACACTGAATTTTTCTATCTTGTCGTCTATCTTGGCCTTGCGCCTTATCCCCGCCGTGTCGGTAAACAGGATGTCTCTGTCCCCGTTTCTCTTGAGCAAGGTGTCTATGGCATCTCTGGTTGTGCCGGCCAAATTACTGACTATCATACGCGGCTCTCCAAGGAGGCGGTTCAGGAGGGAGGATTTTCCGACATTCGGCCTACCTATGATGGCTACTTTTATCGGTGCATCTATGTGTGCCTGAGGTCTTGATTCGGCCACAGGGTTCGATTCGGTCCATGTGGTGAGTTCTGCGTATGATCCAAGCCGTTCCTCCGGCTTGCCGAATCCGAGTGACATGGCCGACTTTGCAAGTTTATCCGTAAGCTCTGATATATTCCATCCGTGTTCGGCGGAGATAGGGTTTATCTCAGCCATGCCCAATTCATAAAATTCTCCAAGAGCCGCTTCCTGCGCAGGGTCATCCATTTTGTTGACTGCAATTATGACGGGCTTTTGGCTGACCCTCAACATCTCTGCTATATCTTTGTCGCTGCCGGTCAATCCCTCCTTGGCGTCCAGTATAAACAGGATGATGTCAGCCTCGTCAATTGCCTTTAAGCCTTGTTTCAAAACCAGCGTTTCCATCTCACTGTCCCGGCCGGATGGAAACGCAAGTCCGCCAGTATCGATGACCTCCATCGTCATGCCGCAGGCGGCGGTGAAGCGCCCGTAGTGGCGGTCCCTTGTAAGGCCAGGCATAGGGGCCACAAGGGCACTTTTTGATCTTGTAAGCCGGTTGAAGAGTGTTGATTTCCCGACATTCGGGCGCCCTATCAGGGCTATTTTCGGCATTTTGCTCATTTCAGACGGTCAGGTCCTTTTCCTGCTCTCGATCCTTGATGCCATCGGGCAGCTTTTTTTCTGGGGGGCCTGTGCCCTTTGGCCATAAATATCCTTGTATGGTCTTTGATGTCTATAGGATCCACCTCTTGTATCTCATTGTAGCCGCAGGTATCGAGTTTGTTTCCGAACGAGATATTTAGGCAGGCGGCGAGGACCTCGACAGGGTCGGCGTCTTTTAGAAGTTCTGCGGCCATGATTTTGAAAGTCCCAAGATCCTTGGACTGCATAGTCGTTTTTATCTCGTTTTTAAGGCGGTTTCTTCTAGATTTTATGATGTCGTCGATTTTTGGGACGCTCCCTTTGCGGATCGGGGCGCCGGAGACCTTGCGTATCAAATCTAACAGGCGCAACTCCCTCGGCGCAACAAAGGTGATGGCTGCGCCCCTCTTGCCTGCACGACCCGTGCGTCCTATACGATGTATATAAGATTCAGGATCTTGCGGCAGCGCATAGTTTATTACATGGGAGAGATCGTTGACATCAATGCCGCGTGCGGCCACATCAGTGGCGACTAGTATGTTCGTCTGTCGTTGCCGAAAGCCGCGCATCGTCTTTTCACGCTGGCCCTGGTTGATTTCACCGTGTATGATCGCAGCTTTATAGCCCCTTGAGATGAGCCTGGATGCGACGTTCTCTGTATCGGTGCGTGTCCGGCAAAAGATCAGGCCGTAGAAGTCTGGTTCCATGTCTAAGATTCGGCACAAGGCCTCGAATTTATCTTGCTCACTGACCTTGAAGTATATCTGGTCTGTAAGGGTCGCAGTCTGTTGTCTCTGGTTGTCGGAAATGGTCTCATATTCGTTCATGTAGCGCCTTGCAATCGAAACTACAGGTCTCGGCATGGTTGCAGAAAAGAGCATCGTCTGTTTCTCGGCCGGCACAAACTCCATGATTTCATTAATTTCGTCGATGAATCCCATGTCCAACATCTCGTCCGCTTCATCGAATACCAGAAAGGATATCTTGTCCAATCTGAGCGAACCGCGTCTCAGATGGTCTATAGTGCGGCCTGGCGTGCCTACGACTATATCGACGCCCTCCTGCAGGTGTTTCAGCTGCAGCCCTATAGCTTGACCGCCGTAGATGGGGGCGATCTTGAGTTTTTTGGCACCCTTGAGACTATTTAGTTCTTCCGCAGCCTGTATGGCAAGCTCCCTTGTTGGCACAAGTACCAGGGCCTTTACGTGCCTGGGGCGGGCCTCTATTTGTTCGATGATAGGGATGCCGAAGGCGGCCGTTTTGCCGGTGCCGGTCTGCGCCTGCGCCAAGACATCACGTCTTTCATTGAGCAGGAAGGGGATGACCTTTTGTTGTATGGGGGTTGGCGTCCCAAAGCCCTTTTTGCGCATCACGTCCAGCATGTTTTCCGAAAGCCCGAGTTGTTCAAAATGATCCATAAGTTCTCCTTTTGTTTGCATTGTCAAAAATCTTGCAGACACAGGAAGAACCTCAGAGATGACCTTCCGGATGACGCCAAGAATTTTTCAAATTATAAACCAATCGGTATAAAATATCACCACCCAAGGCCTTTGCATGATCGACTACATGACCATTTGACAGGGCCTGCCTTGCCGCCGAGAAGGCCGCCGTTGGCCGAAGCGGTGAGGCGCAGGTGGAGGATGATGGGGGGTGATTCCATATGGTTTTACATCTCAACCTGGGTGATCACCCCGTGCATTTTATTCGGTGGAAGCTTATAGAATTGAACAAATGTCGGGGTAAGTTTTTTTATGATGGCAAACAACTTCCATATAAAATTTGATGTGATTATGTCTTCAATGCCATAAAATATGACCTTTTCATCTATGCCGGCCTCTTTTAACAGATCTTCCACATCTATGACCTCCATGTAGCCGAGTTGAATCTCGAATATCCGTAGGCCATCCGCGAGTTTATCTTTGAAATATCCCATCACCCCGAATGGAGTGTCACATTTTACAATAGACACTATGATATTATCTTCATAGACAATATTGTTGATGAACATCGTATGGACGATATATGGAGGGAATTTATCTGTAACCTTTGCGAAGAAAAGGGCCGTCCCTTTTATCTTATTTGTATTTTTATACAGTTCATTGTAACCCTTGAGAAAGATGTCCCTTTCCAAGGGTTTGAGCGTCCTGTAAAGTTTTTTCTGTCCCGATGTATATACAAGGATTGTGCTGAGCGGGAAGGCGGCTATGATGATCGACCAATAGCCGCCATGCGGGATCTTGTATAAGTTAGACAAGAGAAAGGTCAGATCGACAAGGGTTACAAATGACGACAGCGCCGTCTTTGCCATATTATTTTTTAAATAAAATATCCACGTCAGCATAATACCCGTCAGGGTCATCGTGCCCGTAACTGCCAGGCCGTATGCGGCGGCGAGACGATTGGATTCCCTGAATTCATACATGATAAATAGTACGGAGAAGAGCAGAAACCAATTGACCGAGCCTATGTATATCTGCGACCTCAGTCTGGTCGATGTGTATTCAACCTTTAGAAGGGGCATGACACGCGTAGTTATGCCTTGATAGATTATAGAAAACATGCCGCTTATCATCGCCTGTGAGGCGATGACCGTTGCCGCAATGCTAAGTATCAGAAACGGGATGTAGAGCGCCTGGGCCTGTCGATAGACCATGCCGAACAGCACATTTTTGACCTCAGGATGCCGTATGACGAACGCCCCTTGCCCAAGATAATTGAGCAACAGGGCTGCGAATACGATATACCAGGCCCTGATGATGGGCATACGGCCCAGATGCCCCATGTCCGCATACAGGGCCTCTCCGCCTGTTGCGCAGAGTATAACCTCTGAGAGCACGAAAAAACCAGCCACGCCGTGTTCCATAAGGAATTTAATGGCATAGTGCGGGCTCAGGGCCTTTAAAACCGATGGAGCATGGATTATTGAGACTATGCCTGAGATTGCGAGGGCTAAAAACCACAGGACCATCAAGGGGCCAAAGGCGACAGCCACCTTTTCTGTCCCCTTTTTCTGGAATAAAAACAATGTGACAGCTATGACGCCCGCTACAAGTATGAGCACCCACTGCGGCGTATTTGAAAACTGCGGGACCAGCAAAAGGCCTTCCACGGCGCTGAGGATACTTATCGCAGGGGTGATTACGCCGTCCCCCATAAGAAGGGATATGCCTATAAATGAAAGGTATGTGACGAGTACGGCATTTCTCCTCGACCTGAGCAGGGGAACGAGTATCTCTTTCAATACGATGGTGCCACCCTCGCCTTTTTTCCCGAGGCTCATGGCAAGCCAGGCGTATTCTATGGTTACGAGTATGATCAGCGTCCAAACGATCAGGGATAGGACGCCCATTATGTTTTCTTGGGTAGGTTTTGTGATTAAAAATATTGTTGCAATGGTATAGATCGGGCTTGTGCCGATGTCGCCGAAGACAAGGCCGAAGGATTTTATTATGCCTTTTATCAAAGAATCTTCCTTGGCCATCCGATCCCCTCAAGTGCTATTTGTAAACGCCTTGCAGTTTCGCCTATCACCCAGACGCATTCCTTCCGGCGACCGTCAGGGTCTTTTTTGAAAGACTTTACCTGCTCCCTCTCTTTCCAGTCGACCCTTGCTATATTGCAGCAATCCTGCCCTCCGTATGCGGCTGTGAGTTCTTTGAACTCTTCGGCCATTTTGTGACCCAGACGCCACATGTCCTTGTGATCTTTATGTCCTGGCACCGTCTTTCCCATGACAAGTCCTATGACCGCCATGGCACCCGGCAGTGCGCCGCATAGCCCGCCGCTGCACCCGATACCGCCGCCGAATGGGGAGAGGGCCGCGATCACCTCTTTCGGCGGCGTAATGCCAAGCGCCTCCGCAACAGCTGCAAAGACCGCTTGGCTGCAGTGAAAACCTGAATTAAAGAGCTCTCTTGCCCTTTCCGCCGTATCTTCAGGCGTTGCCATGACGTGTATTCTCCTTAGATTCTTAACCGCCCTGTCTTCAGACAGCCAAAAATAACCCTATAAATAAAGACGTTTCAAAAAGCAAGCCGAAAAATACAGCCGATGCCTGGTATAGGAGTCTTACCGCCTTGTCTATGTCGTCTGTGCATGGGTCCCTGCCTGACGGGTTCAAAAATGGCCTGTCAATATACCTGTCTTTATACCATGCCGGTCCGGAAAGGCGCACATCGAGGGCTGCGGCGAACGCGGCCTCTGGAAGGCCTGAATTGGGGCCGTCATGGCCTGCGCCATCCTTCACCGCTGCCATGAAGATGTCAATCGGTTGTCTATGCCCTTGTATGACAGCTG
The DNA here is from genome assembly GCF_049968175.1 of Dissulfurimicrobium sp. Lineage (NCBI taxonomy): Bacteria > Deltaproteobacteria > Dissulfurimicrobium > Dissulfurimicrobium sp. The sequence goes on along the minus strand of NZ_JBMFRG010000012.1, from coordinate 18,205 downwards.
CTATTGCAACTATCGGTACGGAGAGCCTTGCCGGTATATAATTCGCTCCATCGTCCATTTTAGCGCCCCATGTCCCGAATCTCAGATATCGTGCATCCTTATAGCCGATCATGGAGTCGAGTGTATTTACCGCCTTGTAGCACATGGCAAGGACCGGTCCCCCGATGGCAGCATAAAAAAAGGGCGAGATCACCCCGTCCACCATGTTTTCCGCCACTGTTTCGATGACGGCCATAACAACGCCTGTTTCGTCGAGCCTGGCTGTATCCCTGCCGACTATTCTTGAGACCCGTATCCTTGCCGCCTCGAGACCGTCTCTTTCCAGCGTTGCCTTTACGGCCAACGCCTCATCGGCTAGACATTTCAGGGAGACGGCATAGTAGATGAAGGCTATAGACGTCGCCCAATAGGCTGCAAACAAGATATGGGCCAATCCTCGAAGGGCGGCATATACGGAAAACCCGGTAATCGTCGTGATGAATATAGCAAATACAGCGCCCTGGGCCTGTTCTTGCACGGGGATGGATCTAAAATATGGCTCGAGCCTGGATATCGCCTTCCCTATCAGCCGTATAGGATGAGGAAGGGACTCTGGATCCCCTGCTGCAAGATCAAGGAGTAAGGCCAGGGCCAGTATCCACCAGCCTTCTTTTGTCAAGATGAATAAAGATGGCGTCATTTTAAGCCGATGAGAGAAAGGAGTGCAGGGATGTCCGAATTATCCCTGAACCAGTCTGCCAGGCGGTCGAGCTGGGTCTTCCTGAATTCACCATATGAAGATACCTTTCCGATGGTAGGTAGGCCTTTTTTGTCCCTTAAATAGTCCAAAAATACCCTTCTGACGAGGTCGTTTTCGAAAAAACCGTGCAGATAAAGACCCATTACCGACTTGTTTGTATCGATCGCTCCGATGTCGGCCTCGATATCCGGCCCGAGGGGGCTGAACGTCCCGGTCGCCCTCGTGTGCCCCATGTGTATCTCATAACCAGCGGCCTTGATTGGCCTGGTAAAGATCGGCGGTGAATCCAGCATGATGCTGGTATGCCTGAGTTGTTTTTCAGCCGTGAATTCAGTTACGATTGGCAAAAGACCAAGGCCTTTCGATGTCCCGGGCTGCCCTTCAATGCCGTGCGGATCGGCGATTTCCTTGCCGAGCATCTGATAGCCGCCGCAGATGCCGAGGATAAAGACGCCTTTCCCCAGAAACCGCTTTATTGCCGTGTCCCAACCGGATATCTTGAGAAAGTCCAGGTCTGCTCGCGTGGTCTTGGTACCCGGTATGATAATGCAGTCGCACTCTTTAATTTCGTAAGGGCGACGGACGAACGAGACCGAGACATCTTCTTCAAATGCAAGCGGGGCAAAGTCTGTGAAGTTGCTGATCCGCGGCAGATGGATGACTGCGAGTTTGACCTGGGCATCGCGTTCAGGTGCTGTCGCATGGACATAGACCCCGTCTTCTTGATCCACGGTTATATTGTCAAACCATGGGAGTACGCCGAAAAATTGCAGCGGAACGATGTGCCTGAACTGGATGAGGCCAGGGGTGAGGATCGATGCGTCGCCTCGAAATTTATTGATAAGAAAACCTACTATCCTCGCCCTGTGTCTGTCCGGTACCAGATCATAGGTGCCTTTGAGCCAGGCGAAGACCCCGCCTCTGTCTATGTCGCCTATGATTATGACCGGTGAGTTGGCATAGGAGGCCGTCTCCATATTGACTATGTCCGTCGCCTGGAGATTTATCTCAGCAGGGCTTCCAGCCCCTTCTATTACAATTACATCATATTCCCTTGCCAGGGATCGGTATGCATCTTTTGCAACGGCGAGATGTCTGTCTCTTTGTTCGTAAAATGAACGCGCAGAGAGGTTATAGGCCACCTTCCCCATGAGGATCACCTGGGAGCGGGTGTCTCCTTGTGGTTTCAAAAGTATCGGGTTCATCCTGACGTCGGGTTGGAGTCCGCAGGCCTCTGCCTGAAAGACCTGGGCCCTGCCCATCTCCAGTCCATCTGGTGTTACAAACGAGTTTAAGGCCATATTCTGTGCCTTAAACGGTGCCACCTTTATGCCCATTTGCCGCAGGACCCGACAACATGCTGCGACCACGATGCTCTTCCCAACACCGGAGCCGGTACCTTGAAACATGATTGATTTTGAATCGATCGACATGGTTCGAGAATTTATGACCAAATGGAAATGCATGCAACATTTTATTTATTTTGCATTGCTGCAAGTTATTCATTGACATCCGGTTTGTTTAGAAGCTATATTCAAAGATAATTCTAGAACAAGGAAGGGGGGATTCCTTTGGCGATTGTGGTGGACGTCCAGGACGATAATCTGGAGAAGGCCCTTAGAACCCTTAAAAAAAAGATGCAGCTTGACGGGATTCAAAGGGAACTTAAAAATCGTCGTTTTTATGAAAAACCAAGCGTAAAAAGGCGACGTAAGATGCAAGACGCCGAAAGAAGGCGCCGCAAGGCTCGCCGTAGGCAATATTGATGTCATTTGATGGATAAATTAGTAGGGGTCAAGGTGTTTTGCCAGTCTTGGCCCCAGGCCATAGTTAGCTCCCTCCAACCCGTCCACACAGATTGAAGCAAATTAATACTTAGTGGATTATTGCCGCGCCGGCGGTAAAATATAAAAAGGAGACAGCTTATGAGGACAGTGGTGAATGGTGATATAGTAACCGTGCATTATACGGGTACGCTTGATAACGGCGAGGTGTTCGATACCAGTATCGGCGGGGAGCCGCTCCAGTTTCAGGTTGGATCGGGCCAGATCATCCAGGGATTCAACGATGCAATAATAGGTATGGAGGTCGGCGCTGAAAAGACCTTTAGTCTTGATCCAGATATGGCTTACGGTTACAGAGATGAAGAGCTTGTCCGGAGCATTCCACGCTCCATAGTGGGCAGCCAGTTCAAACCCGAGGTTGGCATGACCATAGGGATACATATGGAAGACGGCACAAAGATGCCGGCAAGCATTACAGAGGTTACCGAAGAATCGATAACGATAGACATGAATCCGCCGCTGGCTGGCAAGACATTGAATTTCAAGGTCCAGGTTATAGACATCGCTGACGCATCTTCATGTGGATGCGGGTGCGGCAGCAGTTGCGGTTCGGGCAGCAGGTCTCCTTCGTCTTGCGGCTGTTGCTGACGCCGTATTTTTTCAAGTCCGCTGCCCTTGAAAAGTCGCCGACGTCTTGACGGGTTAAGGCCTTGAGGGGGGTGGCGGACTTGAGATTTCTGTCATGATTTCATGGCCGCGAGGACCCTTGCATTGCCGCTGTAATCGCGCAGCATCTTTATATTCATGTAACGGTTGGATTCCTCGACCATTCTGATGACAGCCTCTTCTTGATTCCATCCGATTTCGCAGAGAAGCCACCCGCCAGGCTTCAAGACATTGGGACAGCCCGTTATAAGCCTTGATATATCCTTGAGACCGTCCATACCGCTGAAGAGGGCGGTATGTGGCTCGTATGCCGTTATGTCTCTCGGCAGAGCATCCTTTACGTTAAGGGCCACATAGGGCGGATTTGAAACGATCATGTCAAAATAAGGGCTGTTTTCTTTGAATGCACTGAGCCAGTCGGCCTGAATAAAGCTGATCCTGGAGGCCACGCCGTTCCTTTCGGCATTTCGCCTCGCCACCAGGAGGGCACCATATGAGATATCAGTCGCAATAGCTGTGATGCAGGGCAGCTCATAGAGGAGGCTTATGGCCAGGACGCCACTCCCTGAGCCGAGGTCCAAGATGCGCATCGGGCGGTTTGAATCGCTTGTGAGTATAGAAAGGGCGGTTTCTATGATCAGTTCGGTCTCGGGCCGAGGGATCAATGTGTCTCTGGTCACTTCAAAATAAAGAGACCAAAACTCCTTTCTGCCAGTGATATAAGCAAGGGGTTCGCCATTGAGCCTCCGCATTGTCACCTCTTCATATCTTTCGACGAGATCGAGTGGAAGCTCCTTCAGATGGTTTAGATAGAGCCATAATCTATCTTTTTGAAGGATGGAGGCAAGGAGCGCCTCTGCCTCCATCCGTGGATGCTCGATGTCAGGGATGCGGCAAAGTCGAGATGTCGCCTTTTTTAGCGCATCGGCTACATTCATGTCTCCCTTGACCCTGCCAGGGCCTGTGTTTGATAGTGGGTGCCAAGGGCCTCGATCATCTCGTCTATATCGCCATCCATAAAGCTTTCGAGTCGATAAAGGGTTAATCCGATCCTGTGGTCTGTCACCCTGCCTTGTGGAAAGTTGTATGTGCGTATGCGCCCGCTCCTATCGCCTGTGCCTACCAGGTTACGGCGTTCTTCGGTCAGTTGTGCCTGTTGTGCCGCCTTTTTCATTTCAAGGATGCGGGCATATAGGATTTTCATGGCCTTTGCCTTGTTTTTGTGCTGCGAGCGTTCATCTTGGCACTGTACAACGATCCCTGTAGGGATATGAGTAAGCCGGACCGCAGACTCTGTCTTGTTTACGTGCTGCCCTCCTGCGCCGGAGGCCCTGTATACATCCACTCTTATCTCTGAAGGGTCTATATCGACATCCACTTCATCGGCTTCAGGCATCACCGCTACTGTTACTGCCGATGTATGGATGCGCCCCTGGGACTCGGTTTCAGGCACACGCTGGACGCGATGTATCCCACTTTCGTATTTAAGCCTACTATAGACCCTGTCGCCGGATATAAGGGCGATGATCTCTTTGAAACCGCCTATCCCTGTTTCGTTGGAGCTCAAGATCTCTACCCTCCACCTTTTTCTCTCGGCGTAACGGCTGTACATGCGAAAGAGATCGGCGGCGAATAGTGCCGCCTCGTCGCCGCCGGTCCCCGCCCTTATTTCAAGGATGATGTTCTTCTCATCGTTTGTATCTTTTGGGAGGAGCATGAGCGTTATTTTATGGAGTATCTTTGCGGCCTTTTCTTCGAGCTCGGTTAGCTCCACCTTGGCCATCTCTCTTATAGCGGGATCAGGGTCATTGGCGGCAAGGGCTTTATTGTCGCTTATCTGCCTCAGGAGGTCCTTGTAGTCGTTGTATACCCGCATTATTTCGCTTATGTCGGCGTGTTCCTTGGCGAGTTTTCTGTATCTTTCACGGTCTTGAGCAACTTTAGGGTCGCTCATCTCCGACTCAAGGGAAAGGAATTTTTCTTCTAACTCCTGGAGTTTAGATAGCATTATTCTTTGCCGCCTATTGATTATTCAATCGATGGATTGATCATTTTCCATCTTTAAGGCCCTCTTCAGTGCCTCTATCGCCACTTCAAGCTGATCGTCCGTCGGGTTGGAGGTGGTGAGGGTCTGTATGAGAAGACCTGGGTAAATAAGTGGTGCGGCAAACCGCCTCATTGCATCTTTGTCGGCAAGGCGTGTTATCTCGTAGGCGATACCTGCAATCGGGAGCATCAGAGATATTTTTGTGAGTATAATCTCACCCGTGACATACCATCCGGTCCCGCTGAACGAGATCAGCGGAATGACCGTGGCAAAGACGCCTATGCTTACAAAAACTACTACCATGATAAATGCCGTGCCGCACCTCGGGTGGAGGGTGCTGTAGCCCTTTGCATTGGCTATACAGAGTTCTTTATTGGCCTCATAGGTATAGATAGCCTTGTGCTCGGCGCCGTGATACCCGAACAGTCTTTTTATATCTGCCATCCTGCCGATAAGCAGGATATAATTAATAAATATAAGCATTTTTATGAGTCCGTCCAGGGCGTGGAATGCAAACGACCTGACGCCGCCTCCAGCGCCCAATATCTTGAGCAGGAAGCTGCTTGCAAGATGCGGGATCACCAAGAACAGGCACAGGCCGACAGCTACGGATGACAACATGGCCAAGGCGATCGCCTTATTGGATAAGTTGTCAGCGTTTGTTCTTTTGCCGTCGTTATCGATGCCGGCCAGTGCCTCCTGCGCGGAGAAATTGAGGGCCTGTATCCCATTTATCATGGCCTCTGCTAGCACTACCGAACCTCTTATAAAAGGCCACTTTAGAAATGTTAATTTCCTGCCGAACGAGCGCCATTTTCCTTCTTTCACAAATATACCGCCGTCTGCGCGGCGGATCGCTATTGCCATCGCCTTCGGGCCCCTCATCATCACGCCCTCGATTACGGCCTGGCCGCCCACTGCAATAGGGGCGCAGAGCGAGGCCGTCACCAATGATTTGAGGGCGCTTCGCCGGTTATTTCTTTTCAATGAGGCCATATTTGCGCTGGAATTTTTCAACCCTGCCAGCGGTATCGATCAGTTTCTGTTTGCCCGTAAAAAATGGATGGCACTGCGAGCAAATTTCAACCTTGATCTCGTTGGCGGTCGAGCCTACCTCGAATTCGTTGCCGCACGCGCAGCGTACTTTTACCGTCTGATATTTTGGATGTATGCCATCTTTCATTTTTGTTCGCCTCCGTAGTCTATGTTATCGTTCTTAATTTAAAGAAATCACTAATCATGCCGTTGGTCAACAGGTTTGGACGTCTCACCGGTTCATTGATGCCAGGAATTCTTCATTATTTTTGGTATGTTGCATCTTATCCAACAAGAACTCCATGCTATCGACCGGATTCAACGGAGAGAGGAGCTTCCGCAGTATCCAGACCCTGGTCAATACATCTTTGGGCAGTAGCAGTTCTTCTTTTCTCGTGCCGGAGCGGTTTATGTCTATTGCAGGAAATGTGCGCTTGTCAGCCAGCTTCCTGTCAAGGTGTATCTCCATGTTACCCGTGCCCTTGAATTCCTCGAATATCACCTCGTCCATGCGGCTCCCTGTATCAACAAGGGCGGTAGCTATAATGGTAAGGCTTCCACCTTCCATAATGTTTCTCGCCGCGCCGAAGAAGCGTTTCGGCCTGTGAAGGGCGTTTGAGTCAACGCCGCCCGAGAGTATCTTGCCGCTTGGCGGTACAACGGTATTGTATGCCCGGGCAAGCCTTGTAATGCTGTCAAGGAGGATGACCACGTCTTTTTTGTGTTCCACCAGGCGCTTTGCCTTTTCTATGACCATCTCAGAGACCTGGATATGGCGCTGGGCAGGTTCATCGAATGTGGAGCTCACCACCTCTGCCTTTACCAAACGCTGCATATCCGTAACCTCCTCCGGCCTTTCGTCTATCAGTAGGACTATCAGGATTACATCGGGGTGATTTTTGGCTATGCTGTTTGCAATGTTTTGAAGCAGCATAGTCTTGCCTGTCCTTGGTGGGGCCACGATAAGTCCCCTTTGTCCCTTGCCTATAGGGGTCATGAGGTCCATTATGCGGGCGGAATAGTTGTCAGGCTCTGTCTCGAGCTTCAGCCGTTTGTCAGGATAGGTCGGCGTGAGGTTGTCAAAGTTTATCGTGCCGAAAGAGGCCTCTGGCGGGTCAAAGTTTATTGACTCGACCTTCAAGAGGGCGAAATACCTCTCTCCCTCCTTAGGAGAGCGTATCTGCCCTGAGACCGTATCACCGGTGCTCAAGTTGAAGCGCCTTATCTGAGACGGCGATACATATATATCGTCCGGGCCAGGGAGGTAGCTGTAGTCCGGGCTTCTTAGAAAACCGAACCCGTCTTGCAGTATCTCCAGGACGCCTTCTCCGTAGACCCCGCCATTTTTGTCTGTTTGGGCTTTTAAGATGGCAAAAATCAATTCTTGTTTGCGCATCCCACTGGTGACCTCGACGCCGAGGTCTTTTGCCATCTGATAGAGCTCGGTTATGTTTTTTTTCTTGAAGTCGGCCAGATTAATGGATTGATTGCCCTTGGTTTGTGCAGTGGATGATTCCTTTGCAACAGATTGTTCACTATTTTCTTTCTTTGTTCTAGGCATGTATGATATACCTCTTCGGATTTAAGGCGATGATCTCCGCTCCAGGTCTTAAGAACATTATTTTTAAATCAAACAGGATGTTTTAAACGAGCCATCTTTCATCAACAGGATTTTCGCATCTTCACAAGGGAAAGTCCTGCATTTTAGAAGGTTGTTAGCCTGAGATTTGCCCTGGCTTGAGCGGCTGGATCGTTGATTTCACAGAATCATAATGATGATGATGAAAAATAGCCGTCTTGAGGTATGCTTGTCAAGGGCTCTTTTTAAGAATTTTTATTTTCGACGCCGATAGTGGTGGGGCGGGCCGCTAAGGTCTAGCCGGTCTTGTCCGTACCTGCGGCCGTTTTAGGGAAATAGAGAAGTATGCTTATCCGCCTGTTCCTTGGATCTTTGGGATTGTCCGGTATTAGCGGCTCAGTGTCTGCATAGCCAGAGATGGTCTTAAGCCTGGATGGGTCTATTCCCATTTGCTCGATTATCTTTCGCGTGGTAAGTGCCCGTTCGGTCGAGAGTTCCCAATTGCTGTAGTTGCTTGTCTTGTATGCAAGGGAGTCTGTATGGCCCTCTATTGATATCGGGTTTGTGGTGGATTTTATGTTTTCGGCTATCACACGCAGTATGCGAAGGGCTAGGGGGGTAGGTTTGGCGGACCCGAGATCGAACATGGGTTTCCCCTCTTTATCAACCAGTTGGATACGCACCCCACCCTTGAATGTATCTACAATGATTTGGTCCTTGATGTCGCCCAGTTTTTTTTCTATCGCCTGTTTAAGAAGCCTTTGGAATGTCTCGGGACTTGTCTCTTGCCCCTCGTTTGATGACAATGTGGCCTTGTTACCTTCTAGCTCAGGTTCGACCTTTTCCTCACTCTGGCTGGGTTCTGTCAGTACGGCGTTTTCGTGTTCCAAAAACGATGTGCCGCTTGACTCGAATATGCTGAAGTATTTGAAATAGGCGGCAATGGCAGGTCGTTTTTCAGGGGATACCATGGTGATCAGCCATAGGAGCAGAAAAAAGGCCATCATGGCGGTTACGAAATCCGCATATGCAACCTTCCAGCTCCCGCCGTGATGCCCGCCGCCGGATACCTTTTTTATCTTTTTTATAATGATGTTGCCTTGCTGATCGCTCATTTGGCCCTGCTTTTTACGTATTTTTCAAGTTCGTCAAAGGTTGGCTTTTCCGAGTCAGGGATGGCCCTTCGCGCGAATTCCACTGCGATTTGTGGCAGTGCGCCGCCTATATATGAAACCAAGGCCCATTTGATTATCTGAAGATATACCTCATCATCGTGCGCCTGGTGTTCAAAGTTGATGGACATTGGCCCTACAAAGCCATAGCACATGAGTACGCCCAGAAAGGTCCCGACAAGGGCTGAGCCGATACTGTGCCCAAGCTCAGCCGGTGGTTTGTCGATCTTGCCCATGGTGATGACGACGCCAAGGACGGCTGCGACTATACCGAGGCCAGGAAGGGCATCAGCGATCTTTTCTATGCTGCGCGCTGGTATCATGGCCTCGTTGTGGTGTGTTTCTATATCGAGGTCCATGAGGCTCTCAAGTTCGTGAGCAGGCAGGTTTGTAGAGATGACTACCTTCAAGTTATCGCAGATGATATTGAGTGCATGATGGTTCGCCAGGATGTTTGGATATTTGCTGAAGATCGGGCTTTTCTCTGGATGCTCGACGTCCGACTCGATTGCAAGGAGCCCATGCTGTCTGCTTTTTGCGAACAATTGATAGAGCAGTGCCAAAAGCTCTAGGTATTTTTCCTTGCTCGGCCCCTTGTATGTCAGGAGACTGGAGAAGCCTTTTGCTACGACCTTGACTACTTTCATGGGGGAGGCGATGAAAAAGGAGCCCAGTGCAGCACCGAATATGATTATGACCTCCGCCGGCTGGACAAGGACGCTCAGATTGCCGTGCTCCATGAGATAACCGCCTATGACGGCTGTCAAGACAACACATATTCCGATCAATACAAACATAAGGCCTTTTTACTTCTCCTTTTAATTAAATTAAATTTAACCCGCCAAGCCGTATCTAGTAAAGATGATAGATATAAATTTTGTCTATTATTGGGTCCATTTCATGGATGTTCTTTAGCCTTATTATGTGTGTGTTTGTCAGGACGGAGTCCTTCGCCATGAGCATCCTGCCCGACGCAGTAACTATATCCCTGCTCAACTGCATGCCAGCCTTGAGATCGTCAATGTTTATTTGTTTCTCACCGCGGACTGGAGGTATGGATTTTATTATGTCTTCGAACACCCTCACTATTTCAGGATCCAGCGCGGAGCCGGCAAGCTTCCTTAGACGTTTCAAGGCGTTTTCCTTGTCCAGATCCTGCTGATGCAGATAGTTGTCATATGTGCTGACGACATTTATTATCCTAGCCCCGAGGGGTATTGAGACGCTAGGAAGACCAGATGGGAAGCCCATGCCGTCAAAACGCTCGTGGTGGCACATTACTATCACTGCCGCCTGTCTGAGAAATTCGATCTTGTAGAGCAGTCTATAGCCTATTTCGGGATGGGTCTTGAAAACCGCCTCCTGGGCCGGGCTGAAGCCGGACGGTTTCCAATGCCAGAATTCTTTTGGGACACCCATCAGTCCTATGTCATGCAAGGATGCGGCCATCTCTATGAGGTCAAGATCCGCCCCCATGATGTTCATCTTTTCCGCCAATTCCTTTGCAAGCATGCCTACGCGTTTTGAGTGACCGCCCAGGAATGGATCATACAGTTCTATGAGATCGATAAAGACACGGACGGTGTCTTTGAAATTGCTCTGGAGTTTCTGGTATAGCCTTGCCAATTCCTGATGCTTTTCAAGCAATTGGCTGGTACGCTCATCAACCCTTTTTTCGAGATCGGCATTCAGCTCTTCGAGTCTTTGATTCTGTTCCTGTGTAACCCTCAAGAGACGTTTGTTTTCAACAATAAGAAAGTGGTGGAAGATGGCCTGCCTGATAATGGTCTTCAGTTCCTCATCATCCCATGGTTTGCTTATGAATCTGAATACCTCGCCCTTGTTTATGGCCTCTACAGCGGCCTTTATGTCGGCATAGCCTGTAAGGATTATTCGGATGATGTCGGGGTCGATCGTCTTGGCCTTTGCAAGGAGTTCCGTACCAGTCATCCCGGGCATCTTTTGATCAGAGACGATTACGGCCACATCTTCGGTCTGCAGGATCTCAATCGCCTTTTCGGGATCGGTGGTAAAAAGCAGTCTGTAGTTTTCATTGCGCAAAAGTCGATGTACGGCCTTTAAGATATTCTCTTCGTCGTCTACAAAGAGGACGGCATCTTTTTGAGACTGCCCTGTCTGGGTGCTTGGTTCAGGTGTCTCCATGGCTGGCGCCCTTTTCTTTCAAAGAGGATATGGGATGGTCGATGAAGATCAATAAATAGCCGTAAGCCCCATCCGGATACCTTACCACCGTGCCACGCATCTCGATCGGATCGTTCATCCCGTCGATATCGACGGTCATTGATAGAGGACCTTCCCCATGTGCAAGGCCATCGAGCCTAGAGGCCGCATCCGTACCAAGAACCGCCTCGATGTCTTGATCCAACAGATCCTTCAGTCTGCCGATGTGTACGTAGGCCCAGTTGTTTGCAAATGCGATCCTCTTATCATCCCCCAACCCAATAAAGCCTATCGGCATCTGGTGTATGATATAGTGAAATCTCTCGAGGACCATGTTTCGCATCTGGAGCTCCTGTGTCCTCTTTTCGATCTCATCTTCCAGATTGTTGTTGAGCCATTGAAGCCTTTCATTTTTTATCTTCAGTTCCTCGGTTAGCCTGTAATTCTCATTTTGGAGATGGGCGACGTTTATGGCCTCGCGTATGGCGGCCTTGAGTTCCTCGTCATCCCAGGGCTTCAATATGAATTTGTATATATATCCGCGATTGATGGCCTTGGTGACGGTCTTGAGGTCTGCATACCCGCTAAGGATTATCCTTACGGACAGGGGACAAAGCCCTTTTGCGTGTTCCAAAAACTCTATTCCGCTCATCCCGGGCATCCTATGGTCAGATATTATCACATTCACTTGATGGTCGTTTAAGAAGGCGAGTGCCTCTTCCCCACTCACCGCCGTGCTGATTTCATAACTTTCCTTGCGCAGTAGGCGCTTTATGGCATGGAGGATATTTTGTTCATCATCAACTATGAGGATGCGGCCTTGCATCATCTTCTTCGGCGTCTCCTAGTTCATCTTCATTTAATATGGGAAGAAAGACTGTAAATATTGAGCCTTTTCCAGGTGTGCTCTCGACCCTTATCTCGCCCTTATGCCTCTTGACGATCTTGTATGAGACATGGAGTCCAAGCCCTGTGCCTTTGCCAACGGATTTTGTGGTAAAAAACGGGTCAAAAATCCTTGGCATGACATCTTCTGGTATGCCTTCGCCAGTATCTTTGATCTCGACCTCAACCCCACGCCTGGGCTTGTCAACCGCCCTGGTGGTCACCGTGATCTCTCCCTTGCCTTTTATTGCCTGAGCAGCATTTACAAGGATGTTCATGAATACTTGGTTTAATTGCTGGGGATATCCGATAATGGTCGGCAATTCGCCGTAGTTCTTTTTCAAGACGGCCTTGTATTTGATCTCGTTCCACACGATGGTTATCGTGCTCTCAAGACAGCGGTTTATATCTACATCCTTGAGTTCGGCCTGGTCCACATGGGAGAAGTCCTTCAAGTCGGCGACGATCTTCTTTACCCTTTCTGTACCTTCGATACTTTGGAGTATCAGGTCATTCATATCTTTCAGTAGGAAATCAAGGTCTATTTCTTCCCTTCGCCTTTTGATGGTCGCGATAAGTGCAATGGCGTCTTCAGGCACCCCTTGAGCCTTTGAGATCTTCTCATCTAGCGACAGGTAGAGCCTTATGATTTCGACCAAATCTTTGCTGTATGAAAGAAGGGTGTGGAGGTTGCTGCTTACAAAGCCGACAGGGTTGTTTATCTCGTGGGCCACCCCTGCGGCAAGTTGACCGATGGACGACATCTTTTCTGACTGTAAAAGATGGGCCTGGGTCTCTTTGAGGCTATTCAACGCCGCATTAAGCCTTGAATTTTTTTCCGTCAGATCTGCAAGAGTCTGCTTCAATTCTTGGTTTAGAAGCGTGACCTGTCTTTCAGCTTCCTTTTGAGAGGTGATGTCCCTTAAAAAAAGCGTGACCTGTCTTGTCTCTTCGTTGTCGTCTAAGACCGGAAATGCGTGGACGGAAAACCATCTGATCCGACCCTCGCTGTCTTTTAACAGCACATCTGTATTGAACATTCGTCCTGACTTAAAGGCGATCTCGGCAGGGCATTTGTCGCCCGACATCCTGGGGCAGGTCGTCTCTCTTGCGAAGAGTTCGCTACATGACAGGCCTATTACATCTTTTACGTCCTTGCCAAGCCATCTGGCTGCGGCCCTGTTTGCAGAGACTATTTTGTATTCTCTATCTATGCCAAGGATCAGGTCGGGTATGGCGTCAAATATATTTCGAAATTTGTCGCGGCTGTTCTTCAGCACCGGCAAAAGCCTGTTGATTCCCTCAAGGTCGCAGATATGCCCTGATATGTATGAAGCGCCTTCAACCTCTTCGAGACATGCAAATATATTTACGAATGTCTTTTTGCCGTCGCCGCGTCTCCATTCAAGCTCGAGACCGCCGACCTCTCCTTGCGTATCTATCTCTTTGATGAATCTATCCCACGCCCTTTGCGAAGGGAAAAAGACTGACAGGTTCGCGCCATCCGACGCTGGATCTCCAAGTCCGAGGTATTGTCTGCCATATCGGTTGAGATATAGTATCCGCCCGTCCCTTGTCATTCTAAAAAATATCCCACGCATAACGTCTTTTTTATTCCTTCCTAACCTTATCATCTTTTCGGCCTGTCTTTTATAAATCTTTACCACCTCGTTAAAGACCGCCAGGTACTGCGTGCCGATCTTGGCCAGCTGAAGGCCCTGGCCCTTCCAAATCCCTTTGACCGCAGTATCTGTTGCAACTTGCCGTCATTCAGGGGCAACTCGATTTTGTCCGCCAGATCCTCGTTGTCGCTGGGATCTATATACAAGGCCTCAGCTCTGCATACCTCCGGTACGGATATGATCATCTTCCTTGCACAGATACCTGGTTCAGAGATAAAATTGGGCTGCCAATAGATATATTGACCTGTGGGGCAATAATGGCCTTGCGCACGATCTTTTTATAAATTGATTTTTGACGATGATGTCTTTGATCTTTTTTGAAGCAGCTTCATCTTCATCTGGATGGATCAAATAGCGGTTGATATAGCCGTAATAATTAGAGATATTCATGTGTGTCATCCGATCTTGCAAGCTCCCTTGCGATCTCATATGTGTAAAGTCCGATCCCGGTAAGGGTAGACAGGAGCAGGAGGGCATCTATCAGGATTTTAAGGTATGGCTAATCGCTCATAGTCTATTCAGTTTACAATGGCAGTCTGTTATTATGATCTATAACCTATAAATATAAAGGGGGTTGACGGCGATGTCGGTAGAGACTCTAAATGAGATCCAGGGTGCTGTCGGCTCTTTTGAAGAGCTACTTACCGAATCGGTAAGGCTCCACGGGCATCTGTGCGCAGGGCAAGTGATAGGGGTCAGGCTAGCTATGCTGGGGCTCAGGCTGCTTGGTATCACCGACCCGAAGGGCAGGGACAGGAAGAATCTGGTTGTCTATGTGGAGATAGACCGGTGCGCTACAGATGCGATCCAGTCTGTAACCGGCTGTTCCCTTGGGAAGAGGTCGCTTAAGTGGATGGATTTTGGCATAATGGCCGCTACATTTGTTCATCTGCCGACAAAAAGGGCATTCAGGATCCTGGCAAGGGAAGAGGCCCGTGAGATTGCCAAAAACTACTGTCCTGAGATAGAAGACAGATACCGTCAGCAGCTTGAGGCATATAAACGTATGCGCGACGATGAGCTTTTTGATGTCCAGGAGGTGAAGGTTGATATCCCGGAATGTGACCTCCCTGGTAGACCCTTGAGGCGCGTAAGGTGCAGCCGTTGCGGGGAATATGTTCAGGACTGTCGAGATGTGGAAAGAGATGGTGAGGTATTGTGTCGTGCCTGTGCCGGCAGCCGTTATTATGAGGCCGCATCAAAGATGTCCATCTGAGGTCGTCGATGGCGTTTTTTTGCTTTACAAACGAAAAATTGACGTTTTCATTATAAAGTTTAAAATATAATGGGCAAGTAAAGCTGGTATTGTGTCCGCCCATGCCCCGGATGCAGCGGTCGGTGCCGCGACGGACTTTTGCAGAGTCGTCAAAACAAAAAGCTGGAGGTCTTGAATGGCGATTAAGAAGGTCCCTGTCGACGATGCGGTCGGGATGGTGATCCCCCATGATTTGACCGAGATAGTCCGCGGAGAAAAAAAGGGTCCGGCCTTTCGAAAGGGGCATGTGATTACAGAGGCCGATATACCGCATCTGAAGCGGATTGGCAAAAATCATATCTATGTCATTGAGCTCTCCGAAGATGAAATGCATGAGGATGAGGCGGCGCTTTTTATGGCAAGGGCCATAAGCGGCCCGTTCATAAGTTATGATGAAAAACCATCCGAGGGTAAGGTCGGTTTCAGGGCCGCCACCCGAGGGGTGTTGAAGGTCGATCGTCAGGCCCTTTTTGAATTCAACATGCTTGGTGAGGTGATGATCGCAACGCTCCATGAAGATACCGTTGTAAGTGAGGGCATGGCGGTCGCCGCGGGTCGCGCTATTCCACTTGTGATCCGGCGTTCCGTAGTGGAGCGAGCGGCTTCAATAGCCAGGGATGCAGGCGGCATTGTGTCAGTAGCACCATTCAAGATAAAAAAGGCCGGTATCGTTGTCACGGGGCGTGAGGTCTATGAAGGCAGGATAAAAGATGCGTTTGGTCCGGTGATGAGGGAAAAGTTGGTCGGCATGGGCCTTGAAGTAGCATATTCGGCCATGGCACCTGATGATGTAGACCTCATTTCAGGCGAGATAAAAAAGGCCATGGATGCCGGTGTAGAGCTGATACTGTGCACTGGCGGCATGTCCGTCGATCCGGATGACGTAACACGTCTTGCTATTGCAAAGGCCGGGGGCAAGGATGTGGTGTATGGGTCCCCTGTCTTGCCGGGCGCTATGTTTCTTGTGGCATATATCGGCGATATGCCGGTCCTCGGGGTCCCTGCATGCGGCATGTATTTCAAGGCGACCGTGCTTGATCTCGTGCTTCCGAGGGTCATGGCCGGAGAAAGGATCGATAGGACCGCGATGGCGGCCCTAGGCCACGGGGGGCTGTGTCTGAACTGCAAGAGGTGCAGATATCCGGTCTGCCCTTTCGGCAAGGGATAATAAGCTTGTTTGAGGAGTTGTCATGTTCGTCCTGAGGCATTTCATAGAGGCTGTTGCGTCGGTTATAGATCTTGTACTTGGTTTTTATATGTGGGTGCTTATTGTCCGGGCTGTTGTGTCTTGGGTGAATCCTGACCCGTACAACCCTTTGGTGCGTATCCTTTATGGCATTACAGACCCTTTGATGTACCGCGTGAGGCGGTTTTTGCCCCTTGTATTCGGCAGCATAGACCTGACTCCTATGGTGCTTATCATTGTAATAGTGTTTCTTCGGGGTTTCCTCGTACCTACGCTTTACGATCTCGCAATACATCTTTACTGAAAAGGGGTTTGAAATGGGCGTTACACCAAACGAGATACTCGAGAAAGAATTTAAGATGCGCTTCAGGGGTTATGACCCGTCCGAGGTGCAGGATTTTCTCGAAGAGGTTGCGGCTGAGCTTACTGAGGTGATCAAGGAGAGAAATGCCTTAAAAGGTTATGTGGCAGGCTATAAGGCCAAGCTCGATGAATTTAAGAAGAAAGAAGATGAATTCATGTCGGCCTTGACTACCGCAAACAAGCTGGCCGAGGACATGAAAGCCCAGGCCGCCAAGGAGGCGGGACTCATATTGGAGAGGGCCAGGATGGATGCGGAACGAATCGTGGCGGATGCCCACCATGAGGCCGTACAGCTGGAGGAGCGCATAAGAAGGCTCAGACGTATGCAGCGCGAGGTCGTTTCCAAAATACGCTCGTCGATAGAGGGATATCTTAGGTTTTTGGACGAAGAGGCCTTGCCTCCGCAAGAGGTGGACGAGGTCTTGAGAGATATCGCATCAGAGGTGCGTGCGGTTCAATCCAACGGGGAGGGCGACCAAAAAGATGCTACGGAGGCCGATTCGTCCGCAAAAGTCGCAGGTGTTGCTAAACTGGTTTCCGCTGCCGACAAAGGTGAAACAGGGGCAAGGCTTGTTGAAGGCGATATCCTTGGAGATGAGGATTCAAAGATCTTCTCGTAGAAGGCATATGTAAGTGCGGTCAGCTCATCGAGTGATCGCGCCTTGTTGACCAGGCCTCTAAAGGTTGAGCCGTGCGGCAACCCCTTTGAATACCATGCAAGGTGTTTTTTTGCCATCCAGAGACCTATTGGCATGCCGTAAAAATCCTTGATGTATTTAAGGTGTTCAAGGACGACTGCACACTGTTCATCAATTGTAGGGCTGTGCGGCTTGATTCGTGGAGCGAAGCGGTCTTTGTTTGCCAGGCAATCGGCTATAGCCGAAAATATCCAAGGCCTTCCGAGTGCACCCCTTCCTATCATCACCCCATCGGCCCCGGACTCCAAGAGGCACTTGATGGTCGATGTCGGATCCCGGATATCGCCGTTTGCTATCACCGGGATCGATACAGCCTCCTTCACCTTTTTTATAGAGATCCAATCAGCCTGCCCTGAAAAGAATTGGTTCCTGGTACGTCCATGTACGGTTATTAGCGACACCCCGACCTTTTCGGCAATCATGGCGATCTCCCGCGCATTCTGCAGGTTACGATCCCAGCCGAGCCTGATCTTTATGGTGACCGGGATATTCACGGCCTTTACCACGGCCTCCATTAACCTTGCGGCCGCAGCTTCATCGCGCATGAGAGCGGCCCCGGCACCTGCACGTACTATTTTCGGCTGGGGACAGCCCATATTTATGTCGACGGCTGCCGCGCCAATAGATTCGTTCATCCTTGCAGCCTCTGCCATCGAGATCGGGTCTTTGCCCACGATCTGTGCCGAGAGCGGGTATTCTTTTGAGGCGGTGGCCGAAAGTCTAAGTGATCGTTCGACCCTTTTGGTCATCGCCTCGGATGATATCATCTCGCTTACGGCAAGCCCGGCGCCGAATCTGCGTGCCAAACGCCTGAACGGATAGTCTGTTATACCGGCCATTGGCGCAAGTATTATAGGGGTGAATTCAAGGGTTCCGAGTTTTATTGATTTGGCGCCGCTCATCTCTTCTCGATTATGAGCTCGATAAAGCCAT
>NZ_JBMFRG010000011.1:0-39951 GCF_049968175.1 Dissulfurimicrobium sp. | reverse complement strand
AACGCTCGCACCCTCCGTATTACCGCGGCTGCTGGCACGGAGTTAGCCGGTGCTTCCTTCAGGGGTACCGTCAATCCTGACGGATATTAGCCGTCAGGAATTTCTTCCCCCTTGACAGGGCTTTACGACCCGAAGGCCTTCATCACCCACGCGGCGTCGCTGCGTCAGGGTTTCCCCCATTGCGCAATATTCCTCACTGCTGCCTCCCGTAGGAGTCTGGACCGTGTTCCAGTTCCAGTGTGGCTGGTCATCCTCTCAGACCAGCTACCCATCGTCGCCTTGGTAGGCCGTTACCCCACCAACTAGCTAATGGGACGCAGACTCATCCCCAGGCGATAGCTTCCAAGGAGAGGCCACCTTTGATCTGCCAGATCCCTCTGACAGATATTATTTGGAATTAGCTCACCTTTCGGCAAGTTGTTCCAATCCCAGGGGTAGATCATCTACGCGTTACTCACCCGTGCGCCACTCTACTACCAGGGCCGAAGCCCCGGATTCGCGTACGACTTGCATGTGTTAGGCACGCCGCCAGCGTTCATTCTGAGCCAGGATCAAACCCTCCAGTTGAAAAACTGGATAAACACTACCTTATTTGGCGGTGTTTAAAAGATTTGAGGTCTGTCTGTAAACACTATTCAGTTTTCAAAGATCAAGCCAAAAAATATAATTTTAACTTACTATCGCGTCATTTATTTGTCAAGATTTAAATCTTTTATATCCATTCTCCATCTCCAGGCCACCTTTTGGAGGCGGAACTTGAATGGCATTATTGTGCTGGATAAATCTTGATAAATCTTTATAATAGCCTCGATAAAGGTCTTATCTGTTCAGATCTTAAAATAAATATCAGCACAAACCTAAAAATAAAAATTTTAAACTCGATCTTTTGTTTAGTCAAGAACTTCTTTTTTCTCCCCTACACTCAGGGTGCGCTCAGGGCCCGTTCTATATATACTCAATCATCAGAGAACGCAAGGGGGTAAATTGATATTTTATAAATGTTTTACTTTCGCTCAAAAAAACTAAAGAAACAAGGTTGACAAGGCGGAGATTGTTCGTCTATATGGATAAAAAAGATCGCGCCGCACAACCTGATCTCAAAAAAACAATTAAATAAAAAATAAAAGGAGGTTGCCATGTTTCAGATCACGATTGATTATGACAAATGCCAAGGCGACGAAGAGTGTGTAAACGCCTGCCCAGCACAGGTCTATGACTTTGTCGACGGGAAACCGGTGCCGGCAAGGTCCGAGGACTGTTTAGGCTGCGAAACCTGCGTCGAAGTCTGTCCTGTGGGCGCCATAACGGTAGAAGAAGTTTAACCCCCCAACTTTGGTATGTATGTACCTATCTGCCCCCTGAGGCCTGGGAAACCTTCTTCAGGGGGCTATTTGATACCTTCCATGCACGCCTCATAAAGACCTTTTTCCTGTGCAAGCATCAGACGTGCGGTATGTATGTCCTTTTTTATCTGCAATATCAGCTCATCAGGGCCGGAAAATCTATTTTCATTCCTCAATCTCTCGATGAGATTGAGCTTGATCTCTTTCCCATAGATATCTTCATCAAAATCAAACAGATGGGCCTCGGCCCCAAATTCTTGATCTCCAAATGTCGGGTTGCGGCCTATATTAAGCACGCCGCCATAGCAATAACCGCCAATTATCGCCTGTATCACATAAACCCCGGACTTAGGGCATAAATCCCCCTTATCGATACGTAAATTCGCTGTAGGAAAGCCAAGTAACGGCCCTCCGCGGCGCCTGCCCGGGCGCACAACACCCCTGATCTGATAATATCTTCCAAGCAGGCGAGAAACGGCCCGCATGTCCCCAGCAGCGACAAGCTCTCTTACCTTGGTACTGCTTACCACAACGCCTTCTATTACAACAGGTTCAAGCACATGCACGGCAAAACCAAGCTCCACGCCCGCCTTTCTCAGAAATAGGATATCCCCCTCCCTCCCCTTGCCAAGGGCATAATCATAACCAACCACCAGATTCTTGATGCCGAGCCGCCTATAAAATATCTCGTGCACAAAGTCACTGGCCGACGTCTCCGCCAGCTCCTTGTTAAACGGCAGGATTATGAGATGACCTATGCCCGCCCTATCTATGAGCTCTATCTTGTGCCGCAAGGTACATATCCTTAAAAGTGGATGGTCAGGTCTTAAGACCTTCAAAGGATGCGGCTCAAAGGTAAGCGCCACGGAATCCCCTGAAACCGAGGCTGCAAGCTCCTTTACCTTGCGGAAGAGCGCCTGGTGCCCAAGATGAACCCCGTCGAAGTTCCCGATGGTAAGGGTCGGCCTATCAAGCGGCCTCGATATCTCATCAAGACTGTAATAGGCCTTCATCATCCTCCATCGACCAAGATGATTTTAACGTCGCACACAACAATGCTCCCCTTGACAAGTCCACAACTCACCAGTTTTAATGACCCAAAAAGGCCGAAGTGGCGGAATTGGTAGACGCGCTAGATTCAGGGTCTAGTGAACATCACGTTCGTAGGAGTTCGAGCCTCCTCTTCGGCACCACGGCACTACAACCCTTTTTTAAGACCTGAGGGCCTCTTCAACAAGACCATAAAAGGCATCAAAGGCCTCTAAAAGCCTTTCTTTATAAGGACCTCCCGCCTGCGCCATATCTGCGCGGCCGCCCCCTTTCCCGCCGATTATCAATGCCATGGACTTTATGATGTCACCAGCACTTATGCGACCCACAAGGTCCTTTGTGACTACAACGGTCAATAACGCCTTATCTCCACTTCTGGATCCAAGGGCCACCACCCCTGAACCAAGACCGTCCCTAAACCGGTCGGCCATCTCCCTGAGTATCTTAGGATCCTTGGCACTTACCTCTTTTGCCAATACATTCACACCGTCGATGACCTTGCCCAGAATCGGTTCAAGATCACCGCCCGACCCCGACTGCGCGCCGACGTTCAGCCGCTCGATCTCCTTTTGGAGGAGTTTGATCTGTTCTTGAAGCCTCGCTGTCCGGGAGGCCACCTCAAACCTTGGACACCTAAGGCGCGAAGCGGCAGCGGCGAGCTCGTCTTCGATCTGATGAACAAAGAAAACGGCCGCGCTGCCCGTGTACGCCTCTATCCTTCTAATACCGGAGGCCACACTCGACTCGGCAATGATCTTGAAAAGCCCTATCCTGCCAGTACGGTCTATATGTGTGCCGCCGCAGAGTTCCGTGCTGAATCCAGGCACCTCGACAACCCGCACCTCATCCCCGTACTTCTCTCCAAAAAGCGCTATTGCACCCATGGCCAAGGCCTCCTTATAGGGCACTACACTTGTTTTAACGGCCTTGTCGTCACGGATCCACTGGTTCACCAGGTCCTCGACCCTTCTAATCTCTTCACTCGTGAGCGCTGAAAAGTGATTAAAATCAAAACGAAGTCTCTGAGGTGTAACCAGGGAACCAGCCTGTTTCACATGAACGCCCAAGACGGTCCTTAAGGCTGCATGCAGGAGATGGGCTGCCGTATGATTCCTGGCTGTATCCATCCTCAGTCCCTTATTCACGCGGAGACTGACCTTGTCGCCTACCCTCAAAATACCATTTGTTACATCTATCTGATGCAGGATCAAACCGCCCCGCTTTACAACATCTCTTACCTCCGCCCTGCCTAAAGGTCCTTCTACACAACCGCTGTCACCCACCTGCCCCCCTGATTCAGCATAGAAAGGCGTCTGCGCGACAACGAGCTCACCTGTCCATCCCACGCCTGCCTCACTAGACGATCGCCCATCCCTTACAAGGGCCAAAATCTCGGCATCAGCCGCAAGTCTATCATAACCCACAAAACACCCGCCCATACCAGAGTCGAGAAGACGCCTATATACCTCAGGGACATCCCCCACTGAAACCTCATGGCGCGCCCTTTTTGAACGCTCGCGCTGCTCGATCATGGCCTTCTCGAAACCGTCACGGTCAAGCGAAAGGCCCTTTTCTCTGGCCACGTCCTGAAGTATGTCGATTGGAAAACCGTAGGTGTCGTAAAGCCTGAAGGCGAATGCGCCGTCTATCAAGGCGATCCTTTCCCTCAACAACTCATCGACCTTTTCAGCGAGCAATCTGAGACCCGTCTCGAGCGTCTCGCCGAAACGCATCTCTTCATGCCCTATCACCTGGCGGAAAAGGGGAGCCGCATCTTTGAGCTCAGGATAATCAAGACCCATCCCAATAGCCACAGCCTCGGCCATCTCTCCCAAAAAAGGTCCGTCGAGTCCGATCACACGGCCGTATCTGGCGGCCCTGCGTATTATACGCCTCAGTACATAGCCCCTGCCTTCATTCGAAGGCATAACCCCGTCCGCTACCAAAAACGCCGATGCCCTGGCGTGATCGGCTATCACCCTCATGGCCACATCCCAACCTGGATCAGAACCATAAGACTTACCAGCCAGCCAGCTTATCTTGGAAATCAACGGCGAAAACAGGTCTGAATCGAAATTGCTGAGCTTCCCCTGGCATACGGCCGCTATACGCTCAAGACCCATACCGGTGTCTATGCTCTTCTTCGGCAGCGGCTGAAGGGTGCCTGATCGATCCCTGAAATACTGCATAAAAACCAGGTTCCATATCTCTAAAAAACGATCGCATTCACAGCCGACTCGGCAATCAGCCCTACCACAACCGACCCCCTCACCCTGGTCAAAAATAATCTCGGAGCACGGGCCACATGGCCCAGTATCGCCCATCGCCCAAAAATTGTCTCTTTCCCCAAGCCTCACCACCCTCTCAGGCGGCATCCCGGTCAAGGTGGTCCAGAGCTTACCCGCCTCGTCATCATCCCTGAAGACGGTCACCCACAAGCGATCCACCGGCAGACCAAGCCATTCGGTCAAAAACTCCCAGGCATATGCTATGGCATCATCCTTAAAATAATCGCCGAAAGAGAAATTGCCGAGCATCTCAAAAAATGTATGGTGTCTGGCCGTATAACCGACATTTTCAAGGTCGTTGTGCTTTCCGCCGGCCCTCACGCACTTCTGGCATGTAGCGGCCCTTGAATAAGGCCTCGTCTCTTCACCCAAAAAGACCCTTTTAAACTGCACCATGCCGGCATTGGTGAAGAGAAGCGTCGGATCGTCCTGTGGAACAATAGCCGAACTTGGAACAATGGCATGGCCTTTTTTAGCGAAAAAATCCAAAAAAAGCCTCCTGATTTCCGAACCTGAACGTTTATCCATAAAAAACACCTTCAAAAACCCTCCAGTGGCCTGGACGGACATAGAGCCGACCTGCCTCTTGACTGATCCTTCAGACTTCGGATCTTACTAGCCTTCTTGGACATCGATAGGTCTGGCCGCCTTGATGCCGTAGACTTCCCTTATCTGCCTTTCGATCTTATCCGCGACATCAGGGTGTTCTTTTAAGAATATGCGCACGTTTTCCCTGCCCTGGCCAAGCCGCTCGCCTTCATAAGAATACCAGGCACCGCTCTTCTCTATTATATCCACCGCTGCGGCAAGGTCGATAAGCGAGGCCTCCCTTGAAATGCCCTCGCCGTAATAGATGTCGAACTCGGCCTCCTTGAAAGGCGGGGCTATCTTATTCTTTACCACCTTCACCCTGGTGCGGTTACCTATGACGTCAGCGCCTTCTTTTAGCGATGAGATACGCCTGATGTCAAGCCGTACCGTTGCATAAAACTTGAGGGCGTTCCCGCCTGTAGTGGTCTCAGGGCTCCCGAACATAACCCCTATCTTCATACGGATCTGGTTTATAAAGACAAGGACCGTCTTGGTGCGGTTCAGATTGCCGGCAAGCTTCCTCAATGCCTGAGACATGAGCCTCGCCTGAAGACCCACATGCTGATCGCCCATTTCCCCTTCGATCTCTGCCTTTGGGACGAGCGCCGCCACCGAATCTACTACTATGATGTCAATGGCACCGCTCCTGACCAAGGCGTCCACGATCTCAAGGGCCTGTTCACCGAAATCAGGCTGGGATACCAGAAGGTCATCGGTGTTTACGCCGAGCTTCTTTGCGTATGTCGCATCAAGGGCGTGTTCGGCGTCCACAAATGCGGCCATCCCGCCCATCTTTTGCGCCTCTGCTATCATATGGAGCGCCAAGGTGGTCTTTCCGGAAGACTCCGGCCCGAATATCTCTACAATCCTGCCCCTCGGCACTCCGCCTATCCCGATGGCCATATCTACCACGATAGAGCCTGTTGGAATTACAGAGACATCCTCCACGCCCCCCCTATCGCCGAGCCTCATGACGGTACCCTGACCGAACTGCTTCTGGATCTGGGCGATGGCGATATCGACCGCCCTTTTTTTGTCTTTCATTGTAGGATCAGACATGATTTATCCCTCCTCGTCGGCAATAAATAGACCAACAATACCCATTGGGCGCCCATTTTAAAAGCTATCGCGACACCCTGCAAACAAAATCAGGGATAAAATCCCTCAGAGACGCCCGGCAACCAGTTAAGGGCCCTGACTACAGCCAATCCGTCTGAAAAAAAATCAATGACATTTATACAAGAAAAATCCTGGTGTATGCTGAAGATGTTTTGCAAGGGCAGACCTACGGCCTTTGCAATTATGACCCTATTCACCCCGCCGTGGGACACAACAGCTACAATCCTGCCATGATATTCCGAAACCACCTGCTGAATAAGACCCCATGCCCTCTCAGCGAGATCACCCACACTTTCCCCCATAGGTGGCCTGTAGGACTCAAGATTAGACATCCGCTTCTTTATGGCGCCGGGAAACCTCATCTCAATTTCATCCCAACCAAGCCCAGTCCAGAGACCGAAATCCAATTCTCTGAGTTCTCGACGGGCCTCGACCCCAACCCCCCTTGCCGCGGCTATGGCCCTTGCCAGGAAGAGACATCTGGAAAGATCACTGCTCAACACCCATGAGATCGGCACTGGCTCAAGGACCCTGGACACCGTTAGGGAACTCTTCTTGCCACGTTCGGAAAGAGGAACGTCCATCTGGCTGTAAAAGACAGCCTTTGCGGCATCGACCTCGCCGTGTCTGAGGAGAATGATGCGTGTCGCCTCGCTGCAAGACACGTCTTTTATGCCCCCCTAGGTGCATAGACGCCGCCTGCAACCATAAACACGGCCTCTGTAAGCTCTAGAAATGCGCCAAGCATGTCCCCTGTGACGCCACCAAACCTCCTTTTGAAATAAAAGGAGGCTGCAAGACCACAAACAACCGCCCCTAGGGATATAAGAAGCCCTGCCATGCCGGACAAAAACCATGCGGCCGAAAAGGCAGTCAATCCTGAAAAAAATAGGGTCCGCCTGGTCTTTCCCCCGACGAATGCCGCACCGAGACCACCCGATGGCCTTGCATACGTCGAAGATGCTGCAAGGACATTTAAGCCCCACCTGGAAAGACATGGTGCAAGCAAGAAGACCTGCCAGAGACCCTTTTGCGACGCGGTCGAAAGGGCCGACGCCTTTAAAAGCAGCACAAACATTAGAGAAACGGCCCCAAACGCACCTATGCGGCTATCCTTCATTATGACAAGCGCCTCTTCAGCCGGCTTACCGCTCCCGAGCGCATCAAACGTATCGGAAAGGCCGTCGAGATGAAGACCTCTCGTAAGAAATGCAAGTGCAGCAGCATCTATGACGCCCAGAGACTGCACGGTGCAGATGCCGCGCAGGGATGAATCAATGCCAAGAACGATGCAGCCCAACATGAGACCTACCAAAGGAAAATAGGAAAGGGATGCCGTCAACTCCGCATCTTTCACTACAAGTCGCGGGGCAACAGGAATAATGGTCAAAAACTGGATGGCGATCAGTAGGGCCTTAATCCCTAATCCTCCCACTCCGTATTGATCCTGTGAATCACCTTCTGGACATACGGAAGCTTTTCGGGCGGGCATACGCCCAGCAAAGGCGCACCCTGTTCGACAAGGCTCCCCGGTTCAAAATAGGTCTTGTATATTACACCGCCTATGCCGTCATAGGTTATGATCGTATCACGTTTCATGAGCGACATGATTATGATCTCGTCCCCGGGCTTGACAACCAAGGCGGCCCTGGGTTGTTTCTCGAGCTTCGATGCAATGTCTGTTGCAAGGAAATATCTTGCATTCTCAGGCGCCCGAAAGATAATGAGCACCTCTTTCAATATCCGATCGACTATCTCTTCCTTGGTAAGCTTATGACGAATGGACAGCACCCTCACACCTGCCTCGACAAAGCCGCCCTCGAGTTCATGCCTGATCTTTATGATCTCTCCGCCGCAGGGTGCCGTAATCTTCTTTACGTTGCGCTCCCGCTCAAGGATATAAAGGAGGGTCCCTGGCTTGTGCAGCCATTTGCCACCAGGACCCCTTACCTCCTGCCCTTCCTTTATCTGGAAAGAAATGATGCCGGTATGGGGCGTCACAAGTTCCCGCTCCTCAAAGGGATGCGAGCGATAACTCCGCAACAGATCGTTTAGGTTTATGTCCGCCATGGCCTTATTTTTTATTTGTAATAGAGATTGGGCCCGCCCATTGTCATTAGGGCCTCGTAAAGGTTTTTACGGAACTCCCGCCTGTCCCAAATGCCCTGTATGTGCCCCCTTTTCAAGGCATTTTTGGAGCTGTGGTAGTCAGGCGGCACATCCTCGCCCGTAGTCTCCCTTATCACCCTGGGACCTGCAAAGCCGATCCTGGTGGAGCGTATTGCGAACTGATAC
The DNA here is from genome assembly GCF_049968175.1 of Dissulfurimicrobium sp. Lineage (NCBI taxonomy): Bacteria > Deltaproteobacteria > Dissulfurimicrobium > Dissulfurimicrobium sp. The sequence goes on along the minus strand of NZ_JBMFRG010000011.1, from coordinate 31,265 downwards.
GGCGAACACCCGAGAAAGCTCGCGACAGGCCCTGCATAAGAATTATTGTCGTACACCACGATATAAAGGCCGCCGCTGTCTATATATTCCCGCACCGCCATGGTGCACTTGGGCATCTGTATGACACCCAACGTCCCTTCGTGTATCCTGATGCCGCCGGTCGTATGTATGTAGGAGAGGAAAGGGCGCCTGGTTATCCTTGCCCTGTCACAGGCCCTTACGAACTTCTCCCCCTCGGCCGCACCCACCGTACCGTTTCTGAAGTCACCAAACAACATGGCCACCACCAGTTTGATGTTTTGGATCTTGGCGTCAAAGGTGATCATGCTGGAGCGCCGCCCTGTCCTTTTTATATCTTTCTCAAGCCGACTCTGAAAACCTTCAAATCCAAGGGGATTGATCGAGACGATATTTGTATTGAACTCCTCTACAGAACCCTTGTCGAAGAGGTGCTCAAGGTACCAACGGTACTCCAGAGGGAAATGATGTCCGCAAGTAGGACATACCCCGCAAAATTCCCCGTAAAGATCAGGGACCCAGAGGTCGAGACAGCCGTACTTCGAGGCATTGGGACAGGATACTGTGCGGTCTTCATTTGCAAGCGGACTTACATATGCCTCCCATTCCTCGGCAAAGATCGATACATGCTCCTGCATGCCGCCCCGCCCGCCCTTAGACGCACGCTCGGGACGCGGGAAGACGAATTCATAAGCCGCCCTTACCGGACGTGTCACCTTATTAAGGAGCACAGACCCCTCGCTCGAGACCTCTTCGATGACCTTCATCACATTCCTCTGATGAGACCTTAGGAGCCCATATCTTATCTCATAATAACTCTGACTGGCCAGGTCCTTGGCCTTACCTAAGCCGAGGATCGACGATGTGGCCTCCTCACCGTAAAATCCCTTGGCCATCTCGCGGTATTTTTTGGATCTCAACTCTAGAAGCCGCTCTATCTCGGGCTCCGTAAGGTCCCAATTGATGACCAGATCGAAGTCCTCCGGCACCCCTTCCTTCTCGGCATTCCGTATATTCAATGCATAGGCCCTAAAGGCCCGAAAGCTCTTGGTCTTGAGGACGACTTCGTCCGTCGCCCTTATAAGTTCGTATCGGAGCCTTCGAAAGAATACATAGTCATCCCTCCTTGCCCCAAGCGGCGGCTCTTCAACAATTCGGTCTATGGTGCCAAGGCGCAGGTTGTCTTGGGCCGTAAGCTTGAGTTGCGCAGCGCAGTGTTCCACAAGTTCCTTTGGAAGCTTCTCACCCTCTCTTATCTTTCCCTCAATGGCCGCAGCCCCTTCAGGGGAGATGACTGAATAATAGCCTCTTGAACCCATAAGGCGTATATCTGAAAGACCAATGGCCTCTGCCCCGCCCGACCCGCCTTCCGAGATAAAAGAGACCATCGGCGTCTTCAGTCTAGCCATGGCATAGATGTTTCTGGCTATCTGCTGGGCTGCGCCCGGATAATCCTCTATCGGAAAAGAGCCTGGTGTAAAGATGAAAAAATGGATAGGTATGCCCTCAGTCTCGGCTACTTTCATATATCTCAATGCCTTGGCATTTCCCCATGGACGTGCGCATCCGCCATTTCTGTACTCCTCGCCCCTGCCTTTTTCATGCCCTATGACCATAACCTGATGACTGTAAGTCTTGTTTTTCATACGACGCGAGATCGTGGCCCTTGCAACCACAACGGCGGGATCGACGTTGCATTCACCATCTCCGCCGAGCTCGGTGAACGAATCGTATACGTTTTCAAGTATGTCAGAAAGGGTGAAGCGCTGGGAGCTCCTGACAATATTGACGATCTCAGCAGGAGAAAGTGATTCCGCAGCCTCGCGCTCAAGGGAAGAGACCCTGTCCCTGATTTTATCTATCTCGGCGAAGATCGATGCCTCATCAAGCTCATAAATATCCCTGCGCAATGACTGGACATCGTCCAACAGCGCGCCGAGGTCTTTCCATGCAAGGCCGCCCTTGACGTCGATGAGGTATGCGATGCGTTCGGCAAGCTGACTCAACAGTTTGCTACTGTCTTTCATATATTTTATATCCGCGTGCATTTAGATATGAGGCCGCAGGCGCAGGCCGGCATCAAAACTTGAGCACATTATCTATGCGCTCGGCCAGATAATCAAGATTAGTGACAGCAGCCCCGCCCTGGGCGTCGGATCCTTCTATTACAACGCCTTTCAAAAACTCCATGGCCCTTGTCTTGGCCTCCTCCGTACTTTCACCCCAAATTACAGCCAGGGCAAGGTTCGGATCGTACTCAGTTGGAATACTGTAAGCCCTGTCCCTTGGAACGTGTGTATAGACCTTGGCCCACGGCACATCAGGAAAATCAAAGCGCTTGATGACCCCGCACCATGGCCTAAATCCCCGCCTTGCGTCCTCAGCAACTATCCTCAGCTCTATGCTCGTCCCTTCTAAAAATATGTCTTCCTGCCGATAGCCGAGCTTCTCGCCCATAGCCACCCTTATCTGTTCCTTGATAAGATCGGGATAGCCGTCTCTACCTTTGATCCTGGATATGCGGGCCGATATCCCGTTTTCCACCTGAATGCGGGTATTGACCTCCAGGAGATACGGAGAACCATCCCTGGTCACCACCCACTCCCATGTCCCGACACTATCGTAACCCACGTGTCTCGCAAGGCGCACCGAATATGCGACCATGCGATCCAGAACCGCCCTTGCATCAAACGGATATTCAAAGCTGTCCGGATCAAACCCGGGCGCGACCTCCACACGCTTTTGCCTGCCCGAGCTCTGGATCGTGCAATTCCTCGTACCGAAATGTACCACCTCGCCATGACGGCTGCACAGAAGCTGCACCTCAATATGCTGATAGTCTCTAAGGTTCTGTTCTATCAATACGCCATCGTCGCCGAACTGTCTCTTGGCATAATTCTGTATCCTGCGATAGACACGTCTAAAGGCGTCGAGATGCGTCACTTCTTCTATACCCATGCCACCCCCGCCGGCCGATGCCTTGACAAGGATGGATGGATGTTGAACGCCCTGCTCCTTCTGTATGAAAAAGAGGTCCTCGGCCAAGGCCTCGGCATCGATCTCATTGTAAATAGGGCCGTCTGAGCCAGGGATCACAGGGATGCCCAAAGACTTCGCCAGACGTTTGGTATTGATCTTGCTGCCGAGGTCCCTTATGACCTCCCATCTCGGCCCGATAAAGACAAGGGGCCTCGAGCGCATCTCAGCCCTCCTGGCGAAACGGAAATTCTCGGCAAAGAAACCGTATCCGGGATGGATGGCCGTGCAGCCCACCTGATCGGCAACAGCGAATATCTCATTAGGGTCTTTGTAGCTCGCGATACAATAAGCCCTTTTTACGCCGTCTTTATCATCGCACTTGGCAAGGCTGACATGAAGCGAGGCTTCATCCTCCGGGGCATAGACCACGCAATAGTCAAGGCCTAGATCTTTGCAAGCATCCATAATGCGGATGGCTATCTCTCCGCGGTTTGCTATCAGTACCCGTTCCTTACACATGGTTCCCCTTTTATTTTCCGAACGGTTATACTAGATTTAAAGATTAGAGTCAATTTACAGACTTGCCGACGTCTTAAAAAGGATGATCTCTAAAAGTCATTTATGAGATGGCTAAGCAAAAATCGTCATGCAAGGCGCACAAATCCTGAGGAATGAGGCGTACCTCCTGTACGCCGCAGTGACGAAGGATGCAGCGCAACACGGCGGCTGGCAACCTTTTGTGTTGTGATGCCCTCAAAAAAAGGGGGGTGACAAGTTTTCAAAAACAAGTTAAAAAAATGTGGCCTTGGCGCGAGCGACACAACAACTACAAAAAATGACTTGCCCTCGTAGCTCAGTGGATAGAGCACAGGATTCCTAATCCTGGTGCCGCAGGTTCGATCCCTGCCGGGGGCACCACTTCACCTTTAAAGATAAGGCCGAATATTCCGATATTATTTTATGTGAATCGTATAAAAAAGGTCTTGAACTCCTCATTAAGCCCTAAGCCATGGCTACTCATTTTTATAGCCTGTCTGACATGGGTATTTTTGATCTCAGGCCTCCATCTCTGGCTCAACAAAAAAGAGGTATCTGAATCCACCTTAAGGGTCGGCTTCCTGCCCATCACCGACAACATCATCTGTCCTGTAGCCGCCAAGCACCTGAAATCCACGCCAATGGCCTTTACCCCGATAAAGTTCACCTCCTGGCCCGATCTGATTGAATCCTTGGAGAGCGGGGAATTGGACATTACCTTTATCCTTGCGCCCATAGCCATTGCCCTTTATGAAAAGGGTCTGCCCATCAAGGTCGTTCTCCTCGGCCACAGAAACGGATCCACCTTAGTAGTAAAAAAATCCCTGCACATATCAGGCGTAGCCGGGCTCAGGGGCAAGACGGTTGCAATCCCGATCCGGTTCAGCCCGCACTACCTGACCCTTCTGTCGCTTTGCGACCGTGCACATGTACCCATAAAAGAAATAAACGTGGTTGAAATGCCTCCGCCTGACATGCCATCGGCCCTGGCCTCAGGTGCGATCGACGCCTATATTGTAGGAGAGCCCTATGCCGCAAAGGCTGAAATGGCAGGCACGGCCCGGGTGCTCTATTACATGAAGGACGTGCAGCCTGGCTTTATATCGAGCGTCCTGGTCGTAAGGAGCGATGTACTTAAAAAAAGACATGACGAGGTCGTAAATCTTATAAGGGAGTTCTACAGGGAAGGGCTCTGGATTGAAAAAAACCGCATCAAGGCCGCAGAGATAGCTGCAAAGGCCTATAATCTACCTGAACCCCTGATAGAATTCGTCCTTACAGACCCGCCTGACCGTGTATCATACAGGGATTTGATCCCAAGGGTGGATGAATTTGCCAAGATGGGGAGCCAGATGGTTAAATGGGGCCTGTTAAAACACGCGCCTGACGCCAGGTCCCTCATAGATACGTCATGGTATTCCAGATGATGGAAGACCTTCGCATGACCACCGGCTCATGGTCCATGGCATGGCGGGGCGTGACATCCCTTTCCTTTTCCTGGCAGTGGACATCCCTGTCCACAGGCCAGGCGGAGGCCATCCGTGGCCTCTTTGTCGGCATATCAAGCCCGGTCGCGCGAGGACCTTTAGTAATGCAGGAGCCTGAATAATGATGAAAGACGCCATAAGGAGGTGGACGCAACCGGACAGGGTCTTACCCATCCTCACGATTGCAGTCCTGATCGCCCTGTGGGAGTGGACGGTGCGGGAATTCGCTATCTCTCCCAACATGCTTCCACCGCCCTCTCAGGTGGCGGCGGCGCTTTGGGAGCTTTCGGTATCCGGCGTGCTCTTTCATTACATAATAGCGAGCCTGTTCCGCGTGACATGGGGATATTTTCTTGCAGTGGCCACGGCCATCCCCATAGGCCTGTTTCTGGGTCTCTGGCCGCTTGGGCGGGCTATCTTCAACCCGATCATACAATTCCTGCGTCCGATCTCGCCCCTTGCATGGATACCGCTTGCCATCCTCTGGCTCGGCATCGGGGACAGACCGGCCATATTCCTGATATTTCTTGCCGTCTTCTTTCCCATGCTGGTAAGCGTGATGGGAAGCGTCGCGGGGATCAAGGTCACCTACTTGAGGATAGCCCAGAACTTCGGGCTCAAGGGCTACAGGCTCTACACAAAGGTCATCCTGCCTGCCGCCCTCCCTGAAATAGTAACAGGTCTCAGGATCACCCTTGGGACCGCATGGCTTGTCATAGTCGCAGCAGAGATGATCGCGGTGAAATCCGGCCTTGGCTATTTGATAATAGACGCCAGAAATTCGCTTAGAATGGACCAGGTCATGGGGGGCATGGTAGTGATCGGGATTATAGGCCTTGGGCTCGATTATATGATAAGGGGCCTTGGAAACCTCCCGTCTGTCAGATGGAAACAGATGCGTAAATAAAAAAGATGCCAGATAAAACAGACAAACCAAACAAAATAGAAATCAACGGGCTTTTCAAGTCCTACATGGGCAAAACCCCTGAGGCAGACGGGGATGGATGCCGGTTGCCAGAGGGTTCGACCGTCCTCCATGACATAAACATCTCCATCCCTCAGCGCTCATTTACCTGCTTTATAGGCCCCTCTGGTTGCGGAAAATCCACGCTTTTAAGGATAATGGGCGGTTTCGATACGCCTAGCAGAGGCCAGGTGCTTATTGACAATGAGCCTGTAAACGGCCCAAGCCCAAGGCACATCTTTGTCTTCCAGGAGGATGGGCTCTTTCCGTGGATGACTGTCAGGGAGAATGTGGCCCTGGGCGCAAGGCAGATCGACGACCCCGAGGCCAGGAAGCAGATGGTCATGGAATATGTCGAGCTCGTCGGGCTTCAGGGCTTTGAGAATCACTATCCGCATGAACTCTCAGGGGGTATGAAGAGGCGGGCGGAGGTGGCCCGCGCCCTTATCACAAACCCCGACATCCTCTTCATGGACGAACCCTTTGGCGCACTGGATTTTCTGACAAGGCTTCAGATGCGGGAAGAGATGCTGAACGTCCACATGATGTTTGACACCACGATCCTGTTCATCACCCACGACATAGACGAGGCCATACAGCTCGGCGACAAGATCGTGGTCTTCAGCGAGCGGCCCACGAGGATCAAGGCCGACATCACCCTGGACCACCCCCACCCGAGGGACTTTACGAAGGGTGAGCTTGCGGCCCTGAGAAGGGAGATATACTTCCTGATGGGTATCCACGCCGCACTATGATATTATGATATAAGGGTACTTTTAATAATCCGTCATTCCCGCGAAAGCGGGAATCTATCTTGTTGTTTTTGCTGGATTCCTGCTTGCGCAGGAATGACAAAACATGGATTTTTAGAGATTCCCATAATATATTTAAGCATTCAAACCGCTGGAGAAATGCCGTGAAAGACCAAAATGACCTGGACGAACAGGCGAGGGAGCTGGCCCAACACCTGGGTATTGATGAACAGGATATCAAAGAAAGGCTCCGCTACCTCTCTTTGACCCATGAAGACATAGGGCTCATAAAGAGGCTCAGCGAGGCGGCAAAGGGTCAAGACACGGCCTATCTCTGGGACCACTTCTACGCCCACCTGCAGGGATTTGAGAAGAGCAACAGGTTTTTGACGAGTCATGATAGGCTGAAGCAGCTTAAACTGACTCAGAATAGACACTTTTTAGAGCTTTTGGCAGGCAACTACGACCTCGATTTCTTTTTAAGCCGGCTCAAGGTAGGCATACGGCACGATCAGGTAGGTATTGATTACTGCCTCTATTCAGGTGCATACGGAAAGTACCTTATCTGATCATGGACTATGTGGCGGAAAACATGGAACCATCCTTGGTACTGTCTACCCTTAAGGCCGTTTCAAAGGCCGTTCTCCTGGACATGATCCTCGAAAGTTACAGCTACTTCGCTGTCCGAGAAAAAAGGCTTGGTGAGGCAAAGAAGACCATCGAGAGGGTGAACAGGGCCTTTCAGGTCATCCACGAGATAAACGATCTCATCGTAAGGGCCACTGACCTGAACAAACTCCTTGACAACGCCACCCGGATCATCGTAGAGACAGGCGGTTTCGCCCTGGCCTGGATCGGCATGGTGGACCCGCAGACCGGCCTCATCCTGCCCAGGGCGGCCCACGGCCTTACGGACTATCTCAAGGGCATCAAGGTCTCCATCGACCCCAGCCTTCCAGAGGGCCAGGGACCTACAGGGACCGCTGCCAGGGAAAAGAAGGTCATAGTCGTTCAGGCCATTGGCGAGGACCCGCGCTTTCTGCCCTGGAAAGAAATGGCCCAAAGGTTCGGCCTGCGCTCCGCATCCGCCCTGCCCATCGTGATAGCAGGCGAGGCCAAGGGGACCCTGAACATCTACTCCACAAGGTATGCCTCCTTTACGGACACAGAGGTCGCCCTGCTTGAAGAGGTGGCAGGGGACATCGCCTATGCCATAGATCACATGGAGAAGGAAGAAGAGGTGGAGAGACTCCTCTTCTGGGATGGGCTCACGGGCCTCGGAAATCACAACCGCTTCACCGCCTATCTTGCCTCCCATCTGCAGATTCTGAATTCGGAAAAGGATCACTGTCTGGTCTTGATTTTGGACATAGACCGCTTCAGGGTAATAAATCACGCCCTGGGCGTGCCCAAGGGCGACCTGGTCCTCAAGGAGATCGCAAACAGGCTCAAGGTCTTTGCAGGGGACTCCGGCGATGCGGCAAGATTCGGCGCCGACGAGTTCGGCCTGGCACTGGACATCTGCAACAAAAACCCCCTGACGGTCATTGAAGAGCTGAGACGGCTCATTTCACTGCACCCCATAAGGCTGGACGGTGACGAGATCTCGGTCAGCGCCTCCATGGGCCTGGCCGTATTCCCCGAGGACGGCCTTCAGGCCAGTCAGCTCATCGAGCGGGCCAAGATGGCCCTTTCAGAGGCCAAAAAACAGGGGGAAGATCAGATATGCTTCTATTCCCACGAACTATTTGAAAAAAAACCTCAAAAAGGTCGAGCTGGAAAGGGAACTCAAGGAGGCCTTGAAAAACCGGGAATTCGTGCTCTTCTTTCAGCCCAAGATAGACCTCCTGACCAGAGAGATCGCTGGCTTCGAGGCCCTGATCCGCTGGCAGCACCCAGAAAAGGGCCTGATCCCGCCAGGCGAGTTCATTCCATTTCTGGAGGAGTCCGGGCTCATAGTGGAGGTGGGCAAGTGGGTCATGGAAGAGGCCATCAGGCACATAAAAGAAAGCCCGGTCTGCAAAGACTCCCGCATGGTCATATCGTTCAATGTCTCCTTCAAACAGTTCGAGAAACAGTTCGAGCAGCCCGGCTTTATACAGGAGCTCATCGAGACGGTCAAGGCCTCGGGCGTGGACCCGAAGAGGCTCCAGATCGAGGTCACCGAGGGCCTTCTCATGAAAAACACCAGGGAGACCATTGAAAAGCTGGCGCGCATACATGAGGCCGGGCTGGGTATCTCCATAGACGACTTCGGAACGGGCTATTCGTCCCTCCAGTACCTGAAGGACCTTCCGGCCTCGACGCTCAAGATCGACTACTCCTTTGTAAAGGGCCTTCCCGATGAGAGGGACGATGTGGAGATAGTAAAGACCATCCTCCTTCTTGCCCAGGGCCTTGGCAAAAAGACCGTTGCAGAGGGCGTTGAGACCAGAGAGCAGCTCGTGTTTCTCGCAGGGCTTGGGGTGAATGAGGTTCAGGGCTTTTATTTCGCCAGGCCCATGCCCAAGGGCGAATGTATCAAGTGGATCGAGGACTACAGGCCCGAGACGTATTTCTGGCCCAGGAGATAAGGTCTTTTTCATATGATCGACTATAGAAGTCTCACGAGAAAAGAACTCGAGGACCTGGCTGGGAACATGGGCCTTCCTGCCTATCGGGGCAGACAGGTCTTTAAGTGGCTCTGGAGGCCGGGCCTCTCCGGATTTCATGAGATAACAGACCTGCCTTCAGGCCTCAGAAACGTCTTTGCCCAAAAGGGCCGTATTGCGCGCCTCAAGGTGGCTACAGAGCAAAAGTCTGTGGACGGAACGATCAAGCTCGGCCTTGGTCTCGATGACGGCCTCATGATCGAGTGCGTGGTCATTCCGGAAAAAGATCACCTGACCCTCTGCCTCTCAACCCAGGTAGGCTGCGCAATGGGTTGCAGCTTCTGCTATACGGCCAGAATGGGTTTTTTGCGCAATCTTGAGGCATCGGAGATAGCAGGGCAGGTGATCGCGGTCATGGAGCGCCTCGGACTGGAGGAGCGGCCCAGGAACCTTGTATTCATGGGTATGGGCGAGCCGCTTGCCAACTATGAAAACCTGACCAGGGCCGTTCAAATCCTTACCGATGAGCTGGGGCTTAACTATTCCGGAAGGCGCATCACTGTCTCCACATCCGGGCTTGCGCCAGAGATGTTGAGGCTCGGCCAGGACCTGGATGTGGGTCTGGCCATATCGCTTCACGCCCCGGATGACGAAATCAGGCAGGAAATCATGCCCATAAACCGCAGATACCCGATCTCGGCGCTCATCAACGCCTGCAAATCATACCCAATAAAACCCAGACGCAGGATCACCTTTGAATACCTGCTCCTCCAAGGGATAAACGACCGCATGGAGCAGGCCAGGGGGCTTGCAAGGCTGCTTCGGGGGATCCCTGCCAAGATAAACCTCATACCCTTTAACGAAAGTCCTGGGCTTTCATTCAAGGCCCCTTCAGAAGAAGACGTCCTGGCCTTTCAGAAGGTGCTGACGGACGCGGGCTACACGGCCATCATAAGAAAGAGCAAGGGCCAGGACATAGCCGCGGCATGCGGTCAATTGAATACAATGCCATTGCTGCACACAAGGGGCCGTTGTATAAACACGAACACGGCCTGAATGGACCGACCCAGGCGCCTCAGTGGATCGTATTAGTCACTGGTCCGCCAAGGCCCAAGGCCGAGAGATCCATGGCCCTCTGTCTGCGCTGGATAAAACCCTTCGCCCTATTCAACACCGCAGGGATGTCAAGGATCAGACCTATTGAACCGTCCCCGAGGATGGTGGCGCCGGAAAAACCCGGTTCGTCGGTCAGAAAATCAGCAAGGGGTTTTATGACCACGTCCTGTTGCCCCAAAAGGGAATCCACCCCCAGACCGGCCTCGAATTCCCCATGATGTACCACGACCACGAAGAGCCTCTTGGGGTTATCATCGGCCCCGGTCCCACGGAATATCCTTGACAGCCTTATGATCGGTACGGTCTCCTGCCTCAAGGACATGACCTCATAGCCCTCTATAGGACTTATATCGTCAGATGTTATACGCACTATCTCGCTAACAGCGGAAAGCGGAACGGCCATGACCTGGCGCCCGACCTTTACGAGCAGGGCCTGAATGATGGCAAGTGTGAGGGGTACGCGTATCGTTATCTCAGTGCCACGATCAGGTGCAGAAGAGACCTCAATGGTTCCGCCCAGTTTCTCGACGTTCTTCTTGACCACATCCATCCCGACCCCCCTGCCCGATGTCTCTGTGACCTCGGTCGCTGTAGTTACACCCGGCAGGAATATGAGCTCCCAGACGCGCTCGTCAGGCAAGGTCTGTGCCGTCTCGCGACCCATAAGCCCAAGAGATACCGCCCTTCGGATGAGCGCCTCTCGGTCAAGACCTCGGCCGTCATCAGCCACCTTTATCACAACAAAGTTGCCGTCCTGGCTTGCGGAAAGCACCAAACGACCCTGGGGCGGCTTTCCGAGCCTTATCGTGCGCTCGTCAGGCGTCTCTATGCCGTGGTCAACCGCATTCCTTATGATATGCAAAAGTGGGTCGGCCATCTGTTCTATGAGGCGCTTGTCAAGGGCGGTATCGCCACCTAATATGTGAAGCTCGACCTTTTTGTTGAGCTTTTGGGCGAGATCCCTGACAACCCTTGGATAACGCTCAAAAAGATGCCCTATGGGGAGCATCCTGATCTTCATCATATCTTCCTGCACCCGCTGGACAGCCCTCGAGAGGGCGGATGCGTTTTCGCCGAGACGGGCCGCCAGGTCTTTCAAGACCTTCAACTCCTTGACGCCTGCAACACGCCGGCTCGTCCAGTCCGCACAGACCCCCTTGAGACTGGCCGTAATCTGTTCGAAGACCGACCGTAGGATCACGAGTTCGCTCACGTTGCCGAGCAATCCGTCGACACGTTCAAGGTCAATTCTGACGGTCTGGGAGATCTTTTCAGGCCTCAAAACGGTCTCTGTTTCGGTTTGAAGAACAGGTGTACCTTGCCTTGCTGCGGTTGCAGGTGACCTTCCAAGGCCTGTATCGTACCCGGCAGGCAGCATATCCTGCCGCCCTTCACCACCCTGGGCGGCAATTCGGTCTATGCCGCGTGCAACATCGCCTTCCGTATCATCACCCGATTCAGCACCTATGTCAGAGAGAGGTCCGGCCTCAACCTCATCAAAAAAGGAATCGATGGCGTTATCGAGTGCGTTTATTTCAGCCATCTCGGCAGGGCCTGCCCCAAGCCCTTCACCTACCACTGTTGGGAGATCTTGGAGCTCAGGCATCAGCTTAAGGAGTCTCTGCCACATATCCCTCAGTCTCTCGGGATCAAACCCTTTGTCGCTCCCGTGATCGGTAAGCCCCTCGGTCAACCTCTCCGACCACTCCTCCATCAGCGCCACCACCTCCGGATAATCCATATAATTAGCGGACGCAATGATCTTTTCTATGGCGCCCTGGCATGCCGATATCCACTCCTGGTCCGGCCTTTCAGGTACAAGTGCAAGAGGCGATGATACCTCCTTTACAAAATCGACGAATATTCGGTAAAGCTCCTTGTCTTCCTCACCCTCTTCTAGCCTGCTGCCGGTCGGGACCTCCGCCTTCTGCGCAATAGGGCCTATAACCCCTTCAATAACCATGGAAAGTCTGGAAATGATGGCCTTCAGGTCATCGACCGTAATACGCCCACCCTGCCCGCTCGAAGCGATTCCATTGGAAGAGTCGCGTATGGCGTCGGTTATGGAATCTATCCCGACATAATTGGTGACCCTGGCCATGTCTTCCAAGATGGAGAGAACGGCCCTCGTATCCACATCCTCCCCCTTCATCAAGGCATCGAGCCTTGACCATATAGCCTTCATCTCATCAGCGTATATGCCCATGAGTTCCTCGTCTTCAAGATCGCCATCTCCGCCAACATCTCCTGCAAGGCCTACATTGTCGGGACCGGCTCCCTCAAGCCCAAGGCCGGCCTCGCGTCCTGATACCGCACCGCCTGCCGCATCTTTGTCTTCAATACCGCCGATGGCCTTTATCTTTTCCAATACATCATCTATCTCTGACGTTTCGGCATGGTTTTCAGCCACCTCCTTCACAAGCCTCTTCAAGCAATCCACCGCCTCGAAGGCGACGTTTATGAAGTCGGTGTCGCACTTTACCCGCCCGTTTTTAAGCTGATCAAAGAGGTCTTCGAGGGCATGGGAAAGATCGTGGATGCGCTTCAGCCCCATGTAACCCGCTGCACCTTTTATGCTGTGCACCCCCCTAAAGCAATCAGCTATCAGGGACATATCCTCCGGATGCTGCTCGAGCAAAAGCAGATTGGGCTCTATTTCATGGATGTGCTCCTCGGCCTCCATGACAAAATCCTGCCACATATCCTGGTCAAGCTGGGCCATTGGTCTCCCTCCCTTTAAAATCACCGCTGACAGCGGCCAATATGCGATCATAGGCGTCTTTGCCTATAAAATCTATAGCTCCAAGCCTCTTTGCCTCGGCTATAACATCAGGGTCTGATATCATACTGATGAACACGAGCCTTGCCCCAGGATCATAGTCGCGTATCATCCTGGCGCCGGTTATCCCATCCGTTCCTCTCATCGTAACATCCATTATCACGAAATCAGGTCTCAATTTCTTATACAGATCGAAACCCTGCCTCCCATCCTCTCCCTGGCCGACCACCTTGTGGCCCGCTTCGGTAAGGAATCTTACAAGGTGTCTTCTCATAAAACTTGAATCGTCAACTACTAAAAGTCTTGCCACAAAGCCTCTCCCCTGCACCATCTTTTTATCAATCTTCCCATCTGCTCCACTTCAATGGGTATGCAGGCCTCTTCAAACTCCCAGGACCGGATCTCGTCAAGGGGTGCAGGATAAACGGCGGTATCAGGGATCTGGAGCCATATATGACAACCTCTCGAGACCGCCTCATCCAGACCCTGCTTTATGTTGACGTCAGCGCCACTCAACAGCAGGATCGCCAGATTCGGACCAAAGACCTGCGAGGCGGTGCTTATAAATCTGGCCGAATCAAACCTGACGCCGTCGGCCTCGGTCCCGATCCAATATCCAGGATGTCTGATAAGCGCGCCGTCGCCCCTTACGACCTCCCAAGGTACATTCCAATCCGTCACCCAGCATAGAGAGCTGAGAAGCGGCCCTTCTGTCTGAAGGCAAGAAACAGTTACAGCCGCGATCTGGTCCATGGCGCCTGCAAACACTGATGCGCACCCTGCAGCCATATCTTGAAATGCCACCATTGAGAGCGATTCGCCAGCGGGCAATACTGATATGACCTTTTGAAGTTCGATCAACCCACCCATGCCGCCGATAACCACAAGCAACCTGTCTGCAGGAGGTCCTGGTCTGACCTTTTTGTGACCCAACGCCAGCTGCTGTTTTATCCTGCGTATATTCGCCAGTCTAAGGCCTTTTAAAGACGAAACGATCCCTTTGAACCTCTTTGAGACCTGCGCCCACTCTCCATCTCCGTTAGGCACCGCAATTATATCCATAACACCGAGCCTCAAGAAATCCATGACCTTGGGGCAGTTGGCATGATTGACGCTACCGAAGAGCAACGCAGGCGCCGCGGACTTCATCATGAAATGCTTAACAGCCAGCTCTTTGTTGGGTTCGGAGGTCTCCATGTCGATGACTACCAGGTCAGGTCTGGATACGGAGAGCCTCTTTTTGGCCTCCACCCAGTCTCCGGCCTTGACGATGACCTTGACACCGCAATCTTCGCGCAAAATCCCTTCGATCTTTGTGCAAACAGCCGTTGAGCGGCTTATTACAAAAACCACCGGCAGGGCACCCGCCATCTGAAAAGACGATGTCCGACCCGCCTCATCTTTACGTCTCAATGCCTCAAGGAGCAAAAAATTCCAAGGCGCATGTATGCTCCTTTCAGGGGCTGACGCCCTCTTCAACAAAAATGAGTCGGGCTCACTGCGTATCAGATCGAAGAAGGCATCTTCCCCCCTGGTGTCTTTATATAAAGCATGCACCATCTCGCCGCCGGAAAAGAATATCTCTCCGTCAGCGTCACCGCAGCGGACGATCAGCAGTCTCTCACCGCCCTCCATGCAGGCGAACTGAACCAGCGCCGCGAGATCGATGTCTTCTATATGGGCCCAACGTCCATCGGCAAGCCCATTTTTGTACGTGCCACCTCGATCGCCGCCGATCCCCTTGCAGGCGTCAACCGTCATCTCTTCCACGCCCCCAACCCCCTATCCTACCAGCAAGCTCATTGACCAGACAGATATCCGCGCCCGTCTCCTTTGCTATGAGAGCTGGCGTCTCAGGGGCAAGACATGTATCAGGATCTTGAACCAATACCCTCCCCCCAAGCCTGAGCAACTCCTTCGCCCCATTCAAACCGCCAACACCATCTCCGGACAGGAATACCGCCATCATATTGTCTCCGAAATGTTCGCTCGCCGAATAGAGGAATAGATCAACCCCCGTTTCTCTTTCAGAAAGGCCACATCTAGGCGTTATGTGAAGCAACATATCCCCGCCTTCATGATCGATGGAGGCCGCGTCATCGCTGTTTATGAAATAGGCCTTGCCGTTCTGCAAAGGCTCACCGTCTCCTGCAAGTCTGGCCTCAAAGGACACATAAGCCCCGATGTAATTGACAAATGCCTTTAAATAGCTCGGATGCGCCCTCATGAATACGACGACCGGAGCGGATATGCCCTTTATTAAAGGCAAAAGCGACAAAAGCGAGGCATAACCGCCTGTCGATGCGATGAGCGCGATCAGCCCATGCGGTGACCCGGACGCCCGGGCTGTAGCCCGATCGCCTGCCCAGGCAAGGGTGGCCGCCTGTCTGAGCCTCAAATACCTGGCAGCCTTAAGCTGCACCCTCGCGGCCCTCTTGACCCTCTCCTGAAGCACCGCCTTCTGCGCCTCAATATCCGCGCCGTTTTCCCGCGAAGGCTTTTGAAAAAAATCAACCGCCCCATATCGCAGGGCCTCGAAGGTCACCTTGGCACCCTCCGAGGTAAAGGCACTGACCATCAAGGTGGGCGTAGGGGAGCGGATCATGATGTGCTTGAGGACGCTCAACCCACTCATTCCCGGCATGTGCACATCAAGCGTACATACGTCGCACGGTGTCTTTGAAAGGATCTCTATTGCCTCCCCGCCGCTCAACGCCTGGCCAACTATCTGAAGCGCAGGGTCTTCGGAAAGTATGTCGGCCAGAACCTTGCACATAAGCGGCGAGTCGTCGACCACCAGGACCTTCGTCTTTTTGACGCCCTCCCTGGTCAGGAGACCTGTCTGAAGTTCTTGCATAGCTCAATCCCTTATTAAAAGATCATCTTGATCGGAGATCGCCCGACTCTTGCAAATGGATCCAAAGAGCAGCCTACGTCCAAAGGCGTCTATCCTTGCCAATAGTTCACGTTCATCTGAAATCACCTCTCGACCTGCCCTTGCCATGGCATCACCTAAACGACCCTCTGTAAGGTTGGGATTGAAAAAGATCACCTCTCCTCCCCCGGCCTTTATCTTTTCAGGGCCATCACCGACAGGGTGCTCTGGCTCACCCATAACCACAGCCAAACAACACCCGGCCGTCAAGGCCACGGCCTGTTCAAAGAGCTGCTGCGCATTGCCTGGGGGTCCGTTGGCAATCTTGAACCCCCCTGAATCGTCGGCCTCAATCCAAGGGGGGCTATCTTTCGAGGCCACCAAACAGGAACCCGTTTTCAAACAAAGACCACCTTTCGCAAGCCTGACATCCCACCGTACAATCGAATCCAGCTCCTTTGAATAGGATTCGATGACCTCACAAGAGACGTCTTGAATACATATAATCGATATCGGGAGACTGCGTCTTAAATTGACCAGCAGTCTCATGAAGGGACCTAAAAAGCCTCTACCAGCGACAACTATTGCCAGGCCGAGCGGAGGATTCACATCCCTTACGACGGCTGTCTTGGCAGCCTTCATCGTCTGGAAACGCACCCGCTTGATGGCCATGGGATTCATCCTTGCCGCCCTGACAACCACACGACTGAGCTCATCGGCGCGACTGTGTATGTCAAGAGAGATCGTGCCCGACGGTTTTGGAAAAAAATCCACCGCCCCAAGACGCAACGCATCAAAGGTGACGCGCCCATGGCCCGCTAGACCGCTTACCATGACCACAGGCGTCGGCATCTTGATCATGATGTGTTTGATGGCCGTAAGCCCATCCATGACAGGCATATCTACGTCAAGCGTCACTACATCGGGTCTCAAGACCTCTATTGCCTCCAAGGCCTCCCTGCCGTGCTTGGCCACGCCGACGACCTCTATCTCTTCATCCTGCGACAGTATATCGACAAGGGCACGGCGCATAAACACCGTATCATCCACTACAAGCGCCCTGATGCGAGCATTATCGGACACAGGTCTTCCCCCTTTTTCAATTATCATATTAACTTGAGATTATAGCGCCCCATTGGGACTCCATATCCCCTCTCTCATCTTTAAGTCTCTGCGCAACACCTTTTATAAAATCCACATCAAGCCCCAACGCCTTTGGCGATAATATCTTTTTGTCCTCATCGTCATCTAGATTCCAGCCTATTTTAAGCTTTTGGCATATCTGATCCGCAAGAAACACCACTGATGCATGGACTGTATACTGGCCTGCACCCTGCGGGCTGTGGTGGTATCTTATTACGCCCTTAAGCATATCGCTCAATCCCCATCTCTGAGCAAGGTATGTGCCGAGCTCCATATGGGTCAATCCGTAGCGTTCCTCCGCGTTTGAAAGCGGTATGGCCATCGAACGTTTCATGGCCAGGATATCTCGCAACTCGTGTTTGAGATATATCCCGAACAGGAAACGGCCGATATCATGTATAAGCCCCGCTGTAAATATCTCCTCAGGGTCAACGCCGTCCACGCGGCCGCTGAGATATCTGGATGCCCTTGCAACTGCGATACAATGGAGCCATATATCCTTGGAAGTAAACTCCTCAAAACCCAAATCGCCCGAAAATATCCCCGAGATAGAAAGCCCTATTATAAGATCCCTGACCTCATTCAAACCAAGGACAAAAATAGCCCTCGAAATACTGCTTATTTTTTCCGCAAATCCGTAATATGGGGAATTGGCCGTGCGCAATAGCCTTGCGGTAAGCATCGGGTCATTTTCGAGTATCTTTTCCAGTGTATTTATAGAGACATCGGGGTCATTCAGGGTATCCAAAACCTTCAAAAGTGTATTTGGAACAGCTGGAAGGTCTTCCAGCTTGTCAAGCCGCTGAATCAGCGAGACCTGCATAGTCTCTTCTCTCCTTTTATCTTTATCGGTCTCTTTCCTCTTGGGCTTAAAGTTTTAAAGGGACTCAGATTTAATCTTTTTCAAAAACCGTTCCGATAAAACATAACTAGATTTAAAATATCTGTAGACAGGCCCATAAATTAAGTTTTTTATAGATATATCACCTAAAATTTGATATAACAAATAAAAACGGCAAACGGAATATCTTTCATATGACAGACCTCATTGTTACCACCTCCGCCCTGGAATTCGCACGCAACAAAATAAACGATTCCCTTATCAAGGCAGGCGTTCACACGGTCCTCCTGCTGGATCAGGCCGGCAACATCGTTGCCAGCTGCGGCGGCAACCCCGATATAGACATCACGTCGCTCGCCGCGCTTACGGCTGCGAATTTCGCAGCCACTTCACAACTCGCCAAGCTGATAGGGGAGGATGATTTCTCGCTGTTGTTCCACAAAGGAAAAAAAGACAGTCTGCACTTCGCCAGGGTCAACAACGATCTCATCATGGTCAGCATCTTCAGCGACAACATCTCGCTGGGGCTTGTAAGGCTCAGGGTTGCGGAGCTGATCAAGACCTTAAAAGACCTCTTTGAATCCTAAGCTATGGCCCTAATCGACCTCAGCAAAAAGGAAATCCATTGCAAGATCGTCTATTACGGCCCCGGCAGGTGTGGGAAGACCACAAACCTCCTCTACATATACAACGCCATGAGCGAGAAGACCAAGGGCAAGATGCTCACCATAGAAACAAAAGGCGAACGTACGCTGTTTTTCGATCTGCTGCCCCTGACGCTCGGCAAGATCGGCGGATTCGATATACGCATCCAGCTCTATACCGTACCTGGTCAGGCCCTGTACGAGGCAACGCGGAAACTGGTACTGAAAGGTGTAGATGGTATAGTCTTCGTCGCCGATTCCTTGAGGGTGCGCCAGATGAAAAACAAGAAAAGCCTTGAGGAACTTAAACGCAATCTGACTGAATATGGCCTTTCATTAAACAAGATCCCCTTGGTGCTGCAATACAACAAACGCGATCTGGTATCTTCCCCAGTACCTACAATCAGTATTGAAGAGCTCGACAGAGATCTCAACAACGACCTGGGGGTACCCAGATTTGAGGCAGCGGCCATAAAGGGCATAGGGGTCTTTGAGACCCTGAAGGAAATAAGCAAACGCACCGTACGCTATGTGGCCAAAAAAAACATGTTGATAAGTTAAACGGCAGGCCTGTCCCGCCGATGGATGATCAGGAGAACGGCAATGACAGACACGAAACAAGACGCCGGCATTGATGTATTTGGATCGGAGATTGACAGTGCCATTGATGATCTGTTCAATCCTTCGAAAAGGATAGAGATCGACCCGGTCACCGGCAAGGTGATTGACGTCAAGACGCAATCTGGCGCACCGCATGCGCCGGAACCGCCAGCGCCTGATATATTGCATCAGATACCATTACAATCGCCCTCGCAACCGATGGATGAACTTATTGAAAAGTGCCAACAGCACCTATTGACCCTCGAATGGGAAGTAACCGATACAAACATCCTCCTCTTCAAAGAGGCGCTTTCAAGGCTGCTCTCTGCACTCGATCCTGATAAAAAGAGGCTTTTGGGCGATATGCCGCGCCTGATGGACAGGATACTGGACCTCATGCTGGCATCTCCTGGCACAATGTCCATAAATGGCCTAAAGGCCATGCAAAAAGGGGTGGACGCCATAAAAGATATGATATCCGGTGGGACATTATGGTTTGAGCTGCTGACCTCCTCTATAAACAAATTAAACGAGGAACTGTCGCCAGTGCCAGGGCATCCGGATCAGCCGTCGGATCGGCTGCAGGGCCCGCCTCAAGGGGATAAATCCACCATGCCTGCGGCAGAAGAGGCCAAGGGACAGCCTATGGAGATGGCTGAGCTGGAGTTGGAGCTGGAAGAAGACTTTCAAGAGGCCGGGGCCTCGGCGCCTCAATCGGCTGAGGCCATTTCTATCGCACCCATGGTCCGCGAGACCCTGGATTCACATGTAGACGCCTTAAACAGATGTATAGCCCGCATGGTGCCTGTAGAAGATTTGATGGCGCAAACGCCGGGCATGGAAAAGTTATGTACCTTTTATAGGGGGATAAGGGAAGACCTAGAGCAGCAACTGGCCACCCTCCTCAAGGAGATGCCCGAGCTGGAGCGCCCGATGCCTCATGACGAAATACGCCCCGAGACGTCGGAAAAGACAACAGCGGCCCCCCTTCAGGCAGACACTGAGTCTGCGGCGAAAAAGACCATAGTCGCCCAAGAAGGAACACGACAGGTGCCGGCGGACAGATGCCCGTGGCAAAGGCTTGCCATGACCTCTTGGAGCGGAAAGACGGTGGCCTTTGTGCCCAGCGAGATAGCCTTTGAGGGGAAACCGGCATGGTGGGCCAGGAAAAAGATCAGGAGACTGGACGCCATGCCGCTCAAGATGCTCAAGACATGGCCGTGGACAAGGCTCAGGTCGCTGCTAAACGGAGAACTTGCAAAAAAGGATGAGGCGGAACTCAGAGAGATCGAGATAGACATCGCCGCCCCCCCTTGGCCCGCACCTGCAGCTACCGACAAAGAACCTATCGTGATCGTGCTTTACGACGGCGACAAAGACAGGGCGACGGCATTGCTCGTTGACTCGGAGACTATCCTATTTTCCGCGCAAGGAAACTGGGTCTGGGTACCGTCCGAAGAAAAGGCGCATTACGCCGTTGGCGAGATCAAAAACGATCAGGGCGAATCCATCCCGCTCATATCGGCGGGTTCCATTGCCGGACAATGACTATGAAAAACCCAGCAAATCAGGCCGAGATGTCCATTGAAACAAGCTTCATAGAGGCCGATCTCTACATGAAACAAGGATTAAAAGACGAGGCCGCGGCCATCTATCGCGACCTTCTCGATCGCATAGGCCCGTCTCACAGGCTTGCAAAGGAGATAGAAAAACGCCTCAATGAACTTGACACCCAAATACCTGTCACGCGGAAAGGTCTGGCGAAGGCGAACAGGGAGAGGCTTGAAAACGCCCTCGGGCTTATAGAGGCTGGATTTTATTCCGAGGCGGTCTCGGAACTAAAGGGTCTTCTCAAGACAGACCTGCCCCCGGGGGAAATACACGCCAAGATAGGCGCATGTTATCTGCTTATGGACATGCCCTTCGATGCCATCGAGCACCTCAGTGAGGCGCTGAAAGACCCCACATTAAAACCTGACGAACGGCTTGAGACCCTTTACCGTCTATCTCTTACGCATGAACGCACAGGCTCAATACCGCTTGCGATCAAAGACCTGGAACAGATAATACGGATCGACCCCGGGTTTAGAAATGCTGGCGAAAGACTCGACGCCCTCAGCCATACAAAACAGAAATATGGCAGGTTCTACTATCTTGTAAGCCGTGGGGCCTTGAGCGAAAAGGATCTGGAACTGGCGAAAGACATAGCAAGGAGGGAGCGATCATCCATCGAAGACGTCATCCTAAAGCAATTCGGGGTGAGCAAGGCCGAAATAGGTCGCTCATTGAGCGAATATTACCGCTGCCCGTTTGTGGAATTCAACGAAAATGAAATCAAGGCAGTCCCATCTTGTATCCAGGGGGTTAAAGAACACTTCTTCAGGACAAACATCTGCGTACCAGTCAAAGACGGACCCTATGCAGTCCTGGTGGCGCTGGACAATCCGCATGACCTTACAAAGATCGACAACATAAGAAGGACGTTGAAGGCGGCAAACTTTGAATTCGCAGTCTCCCTCAAGGAAGATATCGATAAGTTCATAGATTATTTTTACGGAAGGTCCGCATCAGACAAGGCCCAAAAAGATGTCTTCGAGGCCTTGAACATAGATGAGGCGCAGGCGCCGCAAGAACCGGAACTTGATGACGCCGCCAATATCGGTACCGGCGAAGATAATATAGTCATCCAACTCGTCAATCAGACCATCGACGATGCATATCAAAAAAAGGCCTCGGACATCCACATCGAGTCCCTCACAGGGAAACGCGGGGCGTTGATTAGGTTCAGGATAGACGGAGACTGTATGCACTATCAGACGGTACCGTTTAATTATAAACACGCCCTCATATCAAGGATTAAGATCATGGCCGGGCTGGATATAGCCGAAAAGCGCCTCCCGCAAGATGGAAAAATAAAATTCAAGACCAGGGATGGAAATATTATTGAACTAAGGGTTGCTACTATCCCGACCGTCGGCTACAACGAAGACGCTGTCCTCAGGCTCCTGCCTGGCTCGAATGCCATGCCGCTCGACCACCTGGGCATACTGGAACACAACCTTTCGGAACTGAAACGCATGATCGAGATGCCGTACGGCCTCATACTAGTGGTCGGACCGACTGGATCCGGCAAGACCACTACCCTGCATGCAGCGCTCGGCTACATCAACAGACCAGAAAAAAAGATATGGACGGCCGAAGACCCTGTAGAGATCGTGCAGGAAGGGCTGAGACAGGTGCAGGTCAAACCATCCATAGGCCTTGACTTTGCCCGGATATTGAGGGCGTTTCTGCGCGCCGACCCGGATGTCATCATGGTCGGCGAGACGAGAGACGAAGAGACCGCAAAGACAGTCATAGAGGCCTCGCTCACAGGTCACCTGGTCTTTTCGACGCTCCATACAAACTCCGCCCCCGAGACCGTCACGAGGCTCCTTGGCATGGGCATGGACCCCTTCAATTTCGGAGATGCACTCCTGGGGGTGCTGGCCCAACGTCTTGCAAAACGCCTATGTCCCAGATGCAAGGAGCCTTACCAGCCCGACGAGGCCGAGATCCGAAAACTGCAAGACGAATACGGCGGTCACCCGACAAGACCGCTCAACCTGATCGGAGCCGGGACCATCACGCTCTACAGGGCCAAGGGCTGTGCATTGTGCAATAACACCGGCTATAAGGGCAGACTTGCCATACACGAGCTCCTGGTCGCAGACGACGGCCTCAAGGAACTGATCCAACAAAAAAGACCTGTGCACGAGATACAAGAGCGGGCCGTAAAGAGCGGCATGCTTACGCTCAAACAGGATGGGATACTGAAGGTTATCCAGGGAGACACAGATATCAGGCAGGTAAGGGCTGTTTGCATAAGATAGATGGTTCGATCCGCCCGTTCCCAAGCCTGTAGATCGCCGTATCCGGGGCGAGCCCTTTAAAGATCGAGACCGTCTCAGGGTGACAGGTGAAAAACAGCACCTGATGCGTCTGCGCAATGTCCAGGATAGCC
Organism: Dissulfurimicrobium sp.; assembly: GCF_049968175.1. Lineage (NCBI taxonomy): Bacteria > Deltaproteobacteria > Dissulfurimicrobium > Dissulfurimicrobium sp. The sequence continues at coordinate 7,936 of NZ_JBMFRG010000011.1, read as the reverse complement.
GAGGCTGCAGAGGCGGCCCTTGTAGGGTCGAAATTTACAAGGATATCGTCCATTACGATGGGCAGAATCACCCCGCTTTCTGCGCAATTCAATATGTAGCCGAGCCTTAGAGCGAGAAAGAGCTGCTCGGCTGTCCCGCGGCTCAGTTCCTCAGGCCTCTTTCTTGCGCCGTCGCTGCCGACCGCCTCGATTACACCGCCTTCAAGGGGGATGATCATCTTGTCATACGCGCCGCTGGTGATCGTCTTGAAAAAATTGCTGGCGTCTCTTACCACCTTAGGCTGTCGATCGGTCTCAATCTCCCTCTTCGTCTCCTTTATGAGATAAGCGGCAAGACAAAGGCTGCCCCATTTCATGGAAAGCAGGCGTATTTCCGCTACAAGACCCTCTTCCTCCGCCTTGAGCACAGAAATCTTATCCTCAAAAGCGAGCATGTCGCGCATATCATGCCTGATCTCCCCTATCGCCCGGTTTTCATCGGTCATCCGCTTCTCGATCGCCCTTATCTTGGCGGTCAGGTCTTCATGCTCTGATTCGAGCCTCGCTGGATCTTTTTCCTCGAAGATCCTGGCCAGCACCCCGATATTCTCTCCGGAGGCCGCCTCGATTGCGCCCTCAAGTCTATTTATTTCCTTAACGATATCGATCTTTTTCTGATGCATACCGGCAAGGCGTCTGAATCCTTCTATGTCCGCTGCGCCGCCGGCCCTTATTAGCCTATCTAAATCCATGGTGAGCATGCCGAGCTCGCCTTCCAGCTCCAAAAACTCCCGACAGACCCTCTCAAGCTGTTTCTCTTTTTCCCTGCGCTTTATGCAATTGTCGCTGCTCAGCCTCAATTCTTCACAAAGACCGTCAAGGGCAGCAAGCGCCCGCCCATCTTCCACGTCTCCCTCAAGCCGCCTGCCGAGCGTCTCAAAGAGGGCGTCGATCTCTGAGCAATATATTTTTATCTCCTCATTCCTCTGCCTTATAGCCTCATCAAGCCTGCCAAGGCGCCTTTCGGCCTCACTAAGGGCGTCATGCCGTGAGGCAACCCTTTCCGCCCATTCTATGACCCCATCCAGGTCCTCCTGCACAACCTCACCGGCAAGACCGATCTCGGCCTTTAAACGCTCCGCCTCCTCATCAAGTCTTGCCTTGCGCTCCTTCAATGAATCCCGCTCGCCGGCCTTATGCGCCACCTCATCTTCAAGCCCGGCCAGACGCGCCGCCATCTCCTTGATGGACCTGTCTTTATCGAACCCACCTCTTGCCGCCAAACAGCCGCATACCGTAAAAAAAACCGCTACCACAGCCCAAAGACAACCTTCGCCGTAACGGGCCGCCCTGATGGACAAGATGGACCAAAACAGGGAAAATGCCGCTAAAAGCCCTGCTACACCTGAAAGGGCAGACCTGATCGCCCTCTTGCGGCTGTCAATCCCCCTTTTAAGGCCCTCTATCGACGTCTCCTTGTCTTTAAGCACCTCGTCCAAAAGATCAAGCCTGCCCTCGACATCCCTTCGCTCTGCAATGCATCTGGAGAGGAGGTCGGCCATCTTTTTCCGTGAGGCGACGGCGCCTATATCAACCCATCCCTCCGCGGCCATGGCCCTCCTCATCTCTTCGATCTTCGCCGCCTCATCAGCCCTCTGATGACGCATCCTGTCGAGCTCGCCTTTTGTATGGCGATAGAGGTCTCTCTTGCGGAGGATGCGGTCTATATCGTCTTTGCGTGAAACAACCGCCTCATCCACCTGCAAGCCTTCTATCTCGACACACAGGGCGGAATATTCCTTCAGACGCCCCTCGGCCCTTTCGATCCTCTCCTTACGGCGCTCAAGCAGCCTATCGAGTGCCGCGACCCCGTCTTCTGGAAAATCACCTGGCACCTCCCGAGACATAGACTCAAGCTCCAGCCTCAATTCCTTGAGCCGCACCCAATCGGGCCAAAGCCTTATATAGGCCTCTATCTTTGAATCTAGGCCCTTCAGCTCAATCAACTTGTCATTGAGGTCGGAGAGGGCTGCCTCCTTTGCCTTGAGCGCCTTTTCTCTATCCCCGAAATGCATTGAAACAGCTGCCAGGTCGTGCAGCTCGGCCCTTATATCTTCAAGCCTCTTCAGCCTGCGGTTTATTTCCTGGTCCCTCCCTTTTGGCTTAAACAGGGCGCTCATCCGCCTCTCCAGCTCCGCCTGAATCTTGGGCAGCATGGACATACCAAGCCCCGCACTTGCCCCGTAGATGACCGCCCTCACCGAGTCGTCATCAAGACCTTCAAAGCGCTGGAGTTCGCTTAGACTGAAGGCGTAGACATTTTTAAAAAGCTCCGGCGTCACCATGCCCAGGAACTTATCCGGATCTATCTTTTGACCGGACGACCTCTCAAAGGCGGAGACGCCGTCCTTGCCCGGCCGCCTCTCAAGAACGATCTCTCCAAATGAATCGTGGATCAAAAACACCCTGCCGCCGTGCCCGCCACCCATCAACGGCGGATAAAACCTTTCCTTGTTTGAACCCTTGCGCGGGAAACCGAATAGAACGGCCCGCAAAAACGCAAGGAGCGTGGTCTTGCCCGCCTCGTTCTCGCCGTGGAAGAGCACAAGGCCACCTGGCATGTCCTTCACATGCACGTTATGAAATATGCCGAATCCATCTATATGGAAACCCGCGATCCTCATCTGTCACCGCCTTCCAACATATCAAGACAGAGGAATTCAGCCTCCTTGAGCATCCCTTCCAGTTCATCGGGCGTAAGCCCGCCTACCACCTTTTTCACACGGCGGTCAGAAAAGAGTCTGGCAAGGACCTCTTCAAAAAGGACCGCCCTGGCCCCTCCCAAGCCGCGCAGCTCATCCGCCTTTCTAAGCAAAAACCCCAGGAAATCATCCGTCTTCCGCATGCGCTCCAGATCTATTGCGGGCATACAGTCGATGGACAACCCTTCAACTAAAACAAATGGATCTTGTTTAATAAATCTATCCCTTATGCGCTGCATGAGTTCATCCGCACCCCACTCCCTCCTCAGTTCGCCGCATATAGAACTGCGCCCTGTAAGGGCGAGACGGCAGATGACCGGCCTTCCATCCGCCCCTTTCAAAAGGCCTTCGACAGCGGAAAAGATAGCGTCCTCAAGCCGACCCATGGATTCGAACTTACCGACATCCAGAGCCAGCGAGGTCCACCGAGCCGCATCGAGCGGCCTGAAATCGAGCCGTACCCTGCCAAGACCGTCAACCGTGACGAAAAAACACCCGCGCGCTCCCTGTTCCCTTATGCTCCTGCCTTGGATATTTCCGGGATAGACTACATAAGGGTCTTCGTGCAAGATCTTCCTTTCGTGCACATGCCCCAAGGCCCAATAGTCAATCTCTGCCCTTATGAGATCCGATATCTCACATGGGGCATATGGTTCATATCCCTCTTCTCGCCCGACATTGGAATGCAACAATCCGATCTTGAAAAGACCCTTCGTACCGCCTCTGAATTCCTTTGCAAGGTTACGCCGCTCAGCCGATTCGCGGTAGCTTATACCTGATACAGAAACGGCCGGGCCGCCCGATATCTCGACAATCACCTCTTCCACGGCCTCCGCGCCGAAAAAATGCACATTCTCAGGCCAATCAACAGGACACAGTCGGCCTGACAATGGATCGTGATTGCCGAAAACCGCAAACACCCTGATCCCGTGCGCCCTGAGCCTTCCAAGCCCTTCCCTGAAAACGAGCTGGGCCTTTAGCCCCCTGCCCGCCGTGTCGAATATATCACCGGCAAGGAGGAGAAAATCGGCCTTGCTTTCTATACAGAGGCTTACAAGTTTATCAAACGCCAGAAAGGCAGCATGGTGCAGGAATTCGGCTACATTCGGCTCCCTGGCGCTCAAACCCTTGAACGGACTGCCCAGATGCAGGTCGGCGGCATGGACAAATTTAAATGGTTTCATATCAATTTATATTTATGAGACATCCTCTCTATCTCTCTTGTCATCTCAATCCTCAACGCCTCAGGCTCGAGCACCTGCGCCCGGCTTCCAAACTGAAGCGTCTTCATTATGATCTCGGTGAAATCCGTGACCCTCAGCGTGAGCACAAGCCCATCCTGCGTATCCTCCAGCTGTTGGTCAGGGTGCCAGACCTGTTCCCTGACTATTGCCGCCGCATCCCCGCCAAATAAAATCTTTACGGTTTTCACATCGTTACCCTTGAATATCCCAAAGGATTTATTGAGCAGCGAATCGAGATTTTCATTTATTATCTCGCACACACGGCATCTCTCTCCTGTTAATTCGATCGCACTCATGCGGGGTATATGAAATATCCGCATTGCGTTTCTCAGATGACAAAAGGCCACCAGATACCACCGCCACTGGTAGTTCAAAAGTCTCAACAGGTCAACCATGCGTCGGCTTTTCTCGCCGTTAGGCTTGTGGTAATCAAAGCAAATGGCTACGCCTTGTTGTATGGCATCAAGTATCAGCTTGATCCTTTCACTGGCCACAGGCTCAGCCTCTATCTTCTCGAAACGAATCGCATTCACCAGGCGTTTGCTCTCAGGTGACAGGATCGCAGAAAGCCTTTCCTGCAATGCCGTAACCTCAGGCAGGGCCGATAACCCCGCCTCCTCCGCCATCTTGTGCAGCACTCCAAGCATAGCTATGATCTCAGGGACGTTTTCAAAGGGCAGACGAAAGCCTGATGAGGCATAGAAATAGCCGTTTCTGGCCCTGTCAAACTCTATGGGGGCAAGGAGAAACTCCCTCAGATATTCGATGTCGCGTCTTGCCGAGGATTCGCTGACACCGAACTCATCCCTGATCGTCCTGGTGTTAGGATATCTTTTCTTAAGAACCTCTCTATGAAAAAAATAGATACGCTCCATCTGACTCATAAAAAACACCTTCAAAAAAATATTTTCATTGCCCGCTCACTATATGAAAGGGTGTATATGTTAAAATAACATATAATCACTATAAAAAATAACTTATGCGCTATGCAATCCATCTGCAATATATAAAATGAACTTTAAAGGCAACATCTCCTTGGGCATAACACTATCCAACACATTCTGCAGCCATTAAAGTTCAACAATAGACAACTGTATTTCAAAGCCCATGGATTGCCGAATCAGGAGGGAAGAGGTAAGGATATGGGTGGCAAAAAAGCTTTTGCCCACCGCCGCGAGGACGAAGACCGCGAAGAGTGGCAGCCGCTCATCGAGCATTTGCAGAACACCGCAAAACTAGCGTGTAAATTTGGCGCGGACGCCAATGTAGCAGAACTGGCATACATTGCGGGATTGATTCACGACCTGGGCAAATACTCCGCCGAGTTTCAAAAGCGGCTGGAGGGTGGTCCACGCGTAAATCACTCTACGGCAGGAGCAAAGGAACTCAGGGCGCTGCTAACGGGCAAACCGCAGGAGATCTTTGCCCAATTGCTGGCGTATCCCATCATGGGGCATCACGCGGGCTTGCCCGATTACGGCAGCGAAACCGACCTGGAAGGCAGGACTCTCTGCGGGCGGCTGAAAAATAACATTCCCAATTACAGCGAATACAAGAGCGAGTTGGATTTGTCGAAGTTGTCATTTCCGCTGCGTTTGCCAATCCGCCCGTTGCGCCTGCCCATCCTGCCCGAAAAGCCACCCAAAGACTATTTGGGCTTTTCGCTCTCCTTTCTGACGCGCATGATTTACTCCGCTCTGGTGGACGCCGATTTTCAGGAAACCGAAACCTACATGAAAGGCGCCAAGCCGCGCGGCGGATACGACGACATCCTGACCCTGCACGATAAACTGGACGCGCACCTGAAGCAGTTCGAGAACCCGACCAGCGATATCAACCGCAAGCGCAACGAAATCCTGCATGCCTGCATCGAGAAGGGCAAAAGCGAAAAGCCTGGCTTCTTCTCGCTCACAGTGCCAACAGGCGGAGGCAAGACGCTGGCTTCGATGGCGTTTGCCCTGCATCACGCCGCCGAACACGGCTTGAAGCGCGTCATCTACGTCATCCCATTCACCACCATCATCGAGCAGAACGCTAGCGTCTTCAAAGGCTTTTTGGGCGAAGAGAACGTACTGGAACATCACTCCAACTTCGATTGGGAGGGCAAGCAGGGCGCGGATGCGGACAACCGTACCAACAGCGTCTATGCCAAGCTCAAACTGGCGGCGGAAAACTGGGACATTCCCATCGTGGTTACGACCAATGTGCAGTTTTTCGAGTTGCTGTTTGCCAACAGGTCATCGCGCTGCCGCAAACTGCACAACCTAGCCAAGAGCGTGATCATCTTCGACGAAGCCCAAATGTTGCCGCGCGAGTATATGCGCCCGGCGATGGCGGCGGTGTGGGAACTGGTGGTCAACTATGGCGCGAGCACGGTCTTTTGCACCGCCACCCAGCCGGGGCTGGAGCGCTTTTTACCTGAAAAGACCGAAGTCAAAGAACTCGCGCCCAATCCGCAGGAATTGTTTGACTTCTACAAGCGCGTGGAAGTGAAACATTTGGGGACGCTAACCGATGAAGACCTGCTCGCCCGCCTGAACGCGCACGAGCAAGCCCTGTGTATCGTCAACACTCGCCGCCACGCCAGCGGACTTTTCGGCGGCTTGCAGGGCGAGGGGAATTTTCACCTTTCGACGTTGATGTGTCCCGCCCATCGCCGCGCCAAACTGGCAGAAATCAAGGAAAGGCTATTGAGAGAACAGCCTTGCCGCGTGGTTTCGACTACGGTCATGGAAGCAGGTATTGACCTGGACTTTCCTGTCGGCTACCGCGCCCTGAGCGGGCTGGATTCCATCAATCAGGCGGCGGGACGCGTCAATCGCGAGATGAAGCGCGGCGTGAGTGAGATGTTCGTCTTCGAGCCGAGATCAGAGTACATCAAGCGCACATCATCTTTCCTCAAGCAAACAGCTGAAGTCGCCCGCATGGTATTGCGCGACCACGCCGAAGCGCCGATTTCCATCCCCGCGATTCAAGCGTTCTTCGGACAACTGTATAACCTGCAAGACCCGCAGGCGTTCGATGTAAAGCGTATTATGGACTGCTTCGATGATGCCGAGGGCAGGTTTAAGTTTGAGACGGCGGCGCGCGCCTTCCAAATCATCGAAGACCCGACTGTGACGGTGATTATCCCTTACAACGAGGAGGCAGAACGTCTCATCGAGGAGTTGAAATACACCGAGTATCCCTTCTCCACCCTGCGGAAACTTCAGCCCTACACCGTTTCGATTTACGAGGGCGAGTTCGACAAACTCAGTTCAAAAGGAGTGATTTTGACCATTGACGACACTTATCATGTTCTCAATCCAGACTGCATGAAAGCGTACTATGACCTTGATAGAGGTCTGCTCGTCCCCGAAAGCGGCGGCGGGGATGGGTTGTTGTTCTAATTTATCTATGTCATTGCGAGCCGCCGCAGGCGGCGAAGCAATCCCCTGTTCCGAGGAGATTGCTTCGACCTGCTCCGCAGGTCTCGCAATGACACAATAACACGAAAGGAGGTTCGACACATGGGATACGGTATCACCATCCGAGTTCAGGGGCGCTACGCCCTGTTCACCCGTCCCGAAATGAAGGTAGAGCGCGTCAGTTACGACGTCATCACCCCGTCGGCGGCGCGCGGCATCATCGAGGCGGTCTATTGGAAGCCCGCCATCCGCTGGGTGATAGACAAAATCCACGTCCTGCGCGAAATCGAGTTCACCAACATCCGCCGCAACGAGGTGAGCGATAAAGTATCAGTGGATAACGCCTTGCAGGTGATGAAGGGCGCGAATAAGCCGCTCTACATCGCTACCACCGAGTCCCGCCAGCAGCGCGCCGCCATGGTCTTGAAGGATGTGGATTACGTCATTGAAGCGCACTTCGAGAAGGTGGAAAAGGAATGGGGCGAACGCGACACCGAGGAAGGGCATTACAACATCGTTTTACGCCGCCTGCGCAATGGGCAAC
>NZ_JBMFRG010000010.1:0-42644 GCF_049968175.1 Dissulfurimicrobium sp. | reverse complement strand
CGAATATGCGGATAAACTCCTCACCTATGATCTTCCGATTCCTTTCAGGCTCAGCGACCCCTTTCAGCCTCTCAAGAAACCTCTTTGCAGCATCCACATAATGCACATTGAGCCCTATGCCATTTAGAAAAGCAAGCACCGCTTCCGCCTCGCCCTTTCTCAAAAGCCCGTTGTTTACAAAGATACTGATCAAGTTCCCACCTATAGCCTTGTTGACTATAAGGGCTGTTACCGTGGAATCAACGCCGCCAGAGAGGGCGCATATGACCCTTTTGCTGCCGACCCTCGCCCTGATATCCTCTATGGCGGCTGTCACAAACGACCCCATGTCCCAGACAGGCCGACAGCCGCAGACCCTGAATAAGAAATTGCGTATGATATCATCACCTATCTCGGTATGAACCACTTCAGGATGGAACTGCACCCCGAAGATAGGAAGCCTTTTGTGGCGCATCGCAGCGACAGGGGATGACCCACTGCTGGCCACAGCGACAAAATCCTCAGGCATCACATCAATCCTGTCCCCGTGACTCATCCAGACCTGATGCGTGACCGGCGCCTGGGCCAACCCCTGGAATATCTCGCCGTGCTCCTCTATGACAAGCCTTGCCGGTCCGAATTCCCTTCGTACACCCTTTTCGACCTGCCCACCCATAATATGTGCAGTAAGTTGCATGCCATAGCAAATACCGAGTATAGGGATCCCAAGCCTGAAAAGTCCAGACGGTACCTTGGGCGCACCCTGATCATAGACGCTCGCCGGTCCGCCGGAGAGGATTATCCCCTTAGGTGCCATCTTCCTTATCTCATCTAAACCCAGGCTGAATGGATGAATCTCGCAATAGACCTTGGCCTCGCGCACGCGCCTTGCTATGAGCTGGGTGGTCTGCGAACCAAAATCGAGTATGAGTATCCGCTCTCTGTGCATATCTTTCATCAGGGCCTCCGGACCATAGGTTTGAGCTTTATAATAGCAATCTTGCCTTCAAATGTCATTTGGTTTTGCTGGGCGGCAGCGGCCTGGCAAAACCAAAAAATGGGAATTTTTTCGATTTTTGCTAGCTTGACACTTGCCGAGCCATTCAATTGCAGTTAGGATCAAACGCCGCTGCATAGACCCCAAACGCCGGCTGACTACGATGTGATCGGCTGGCGTACATACGAAGGGGAAGATTGTGGCATAAATCAGGCAAGGATTGAGACATGGCTGTAGTTTTGCCCTTTCGCGGGGTCAGATATGACCTGAACCGCGCCGGTACGATAGACACCCTCGTAGCACCTCCCTATGATGTAGTCACCCAGGAGGAGCGGGAATGGCTTATCGCACAAAACCCTTACAATATATTTTCACTTGAACTGCCGCACGGAAACGAAGACAGATACGAACGGGCGAAGCACCTTTTCAATGCCTGGATGACCGATGGGATACTCAAAAAAGAAGATGCCCCTGCGATATATCCCTACCAAATAGAATTCCACTTGAAGGGAAAGGTCTTATCAAGACTGGGCTTTGTGGCGCTTGTCAAGATAGAGGAATGGGGGAGCCGCATCATCCGTCCGCATGAAAAGACCTTCGACAGGGTAACCGAAGACAGATATAGGCTTTTGAGCGCCACAAGGGCCCAATTCAGCCAGATATTCGTCATCTACAGACACAACGAACCCGTCTCGTCGCTGCTGTCCTTGTATATTGAAAAATCTGAAGATGGACCTGTGTGTGCAGCAAGAGACAGGGCCGGAAACAACCACAGGCTATGGCGCATAACCGACAAGGATGCAATCAAAGGCATCCACGATGCCCTTATCGACCAGCCGCTCTACATAGCCGACGGCCATCACCGCTATACAACCGCATTAAAATACAAAAAGGACATGAACGCCCGACTGGGCGGCGATCCCGCAATGCCTTTCAATTACCTAATGGCCTACCTTGTCGATGCAGAAGATCCAGGCCTTGCAATCCTGCCGACCCACAGGATGGTCACCCTTGATACCGAAGGGTTCGACAGGCTTAACAGGCTTTCGAGCACCTTTGAAACAAAAAAGATAGAGGCCGACGGAAACGGGCTCTGTCAAAGGCTTGAAGCCGCACTTGCAAAGGGATCGGACATACCTTCCTTCGGCGTGGTCTTGGATCATGGGAAAAGGGCCGAGATATGGCAACTCAAGGACGAGGCAGCGAAAGACCTGCCGCCCCATAAAAGGTTCGATGTCTTGGTGCTCGAAGAAACCATCCTTAAGGCGCTGCCTTGCAGGTCGATTGCATATTCATCTGAATGCAAAGAGGCCCTTAAGGGATTGGGCCAAGACCAGGTGCTCTTTTTGCTGAGGCCTACACCGATTGACAAGGTGCTTGACATAGCTGATCGGGGACTTACCATGCCCCACAAATCCACCTTCTTCTATCCGAAAATCCTCACCGGCCTTGTTGTAAACCAAGCCGGTGAGGATGGCAGGATCGAGCCATTATAAGGCCTGATGGTACATCCAGCTACTCAAGAAAGTATCTCAGCCTGTCCTTGCGGCTTGAGTGCCTGAGGCGGTTTAAGGCCTTTTTCTCTATCTGACGGATACGCTCACGGGAGACATTAAAGCGCTTGCCGATCTCCTCAAGTGTGTATTCGCTGTCTTCTCCTATGCCGAAACGCAGCCTTATAATCTTTTCCTCGCGTGGAGAGAGCGTGGCGAGTATGCCCTTAACACGCTCGGTAAGCTCCTTTTCCTTGACGGTCTCATAAGGAGATGCGGCGTCTCTATTCTCTATAAAGTCGCCAAGGGTGCTGTCTTCATCGCCGACTGGCGTCTCAAGCGATACCGGCTCCCTTGAGGCCTCAAGGATTGAATATATCTTCTCCATGGGAAGTCCTGTCCGTTCGGATATCTCAAGCGGCGCCGGTTCCCTGCCGAGCTCCTTCACTAAGGCATAAAAGGCCTTAAAAAACTGGCTCCTGAGTTCCAAAAAATGGACCGGGAGGCGGATAGTTCGGGTTTTGTCAAGGATAGCCCTTGTAATGGCTTGGCGTATCCACCAACTGGCATAGGTGGAAAACTTGTTACCCTTTGTATAGTCAAACCTGAAGACTGCACGCATAAGCCCCATATTGCCTTCTTGAATAAGATCAGCCAAGGAAAGACCCTGATGCATATAGCGCTTGGCGATGCTCACCACAAGGCGCAGGTTTGCATTGATCATCTGGTCCTTGGCCCTTTCCACCTTCTGGCTGTTTTCCTTGATAAAGGCCAGAAGCTCGCTTAATGATGCATCATCAGGGTGTTGGGCGCATATCTCGCTTACTGTCTTTACAAGGTGATTGAGCTGGTGCTTCTTGGGTTTGAGGGATGGGTCGCGGCGCCTCCATATGCGTATCTGCTCCTTCAGCGCCTCAAGCTCAGGCCACTCCGATTCGTACTCCATTATGGCAAATATGATGCTGTTAAAACCGTCCCGTATCGTGCGGCTCAGTTCCTCTTCCCTCTCGGGTGTCAAGAGTTCATAGCGCCCCATCTCCCTGAGATAAGTAGTTGTAATCTCCTCGGTCTCAGAATATTCCCCCATCTCCATCACGGCTGGGGCCGCTTCAACGCTTATGTCGGTATCAGAAATCTCGAGGTCGGCCACATCGACATCTATCTCCGCCATCTCTACATCTTCCTCCGGGATGCCAGGCAGTCCTTTAGCCGCCCCGACCACACCTTCTATATCGCTGTCTTCTATGATCTCTATGTTGTTTTTACACAACAGATCGAATATCTTTTCGATCTGTTCAGGCTCCTTGACATCGTCGGGCAGGAGGTTGTTCAGCTTCTCATAGGTAATAGGGCCCTGCCGCCCGATCTCAAGCAGACGGCTGAGATAGACATCTGCATCAGATTTCTTTTTCTTGCCGGTGATCTTGTCGTTTGTCATATAATCATCCTACCTTGCGGCATTGGTCTACCCTTCCTTGCCGGTCTTAAGGATTACTATAAGAAGATAAGAATCCGGCACAAAAAGGCCAGATTTGATGCCTAAAAAGTAAAATCTTAAAACATTAAGCAAAAAAAAATAAACTACATGCCCGCGATTGGCAAGCATATTTTTCAAGATATGGATTATTATAGTGGATGTAAAGAAATTTTTTTTCAAGATCCTGCTTGGTGCCAAGGTTATTGGGTGCACAGGCCGATCTTATATGATATTTGGATAAAAATATATAAAAATACATAGGGAGCGGCCCATGCCCGCTAATTCAGATCAAACGATATGCAAAAAGGACAAACGGCTGCGCCTCGCGCTCATCTGCGGCGGACGCTCCGCCGAACGCGAGGTCTCGCTTAAGGGTGCCGAGGAGATAAAAAGGGCGTTAAACCCATCGCGCTATGAGGTCATGATCTATGACCCAGCCATTGACATAAGTCGACTCGTCCATGATGCACCCAAGCTGGATGCGGCGTTTATCCTGCTTCACGGCAGACTCGGTGAAGACGGGACGATACAAGGCCTCCTGGATCTCATCGGGCTCCCTTATCAGGGATCAGGGGTCCTTGGAAGCGCCCTCGCCATGGATAAACACCTGAGCAAGGTCATCTACAGATCGGCAGGCATCCAGACGCCAGCTTGGATTCTAATAGAAAAGGACGAACAGCCCACCGAAAAAGAGATCATAAAATGTATCGGTCTGCCGCTAATGATAAAACCGGCAACACAGGGTTCAAGCGTGGGCATGAGCAAGGTCGTATGCCCCGAGGATCTGAAACCGGCAATCGATGAGGCGTTCAGGTGGGACAAAAAGGTGATAGCAGAGGCGTTCATCCATGGCCGCGAGATCACCGGGGCCGTGCTGGGCCTTGAAAAACCTGAGGCCTTGCCCATTATTGAAATACGCCCGGGTGAAGGCCATGGTTTCTTTGACTATCAGGCGAAGTACCAGGAAGGGGCATCGCGCGAAATATGCCCGGCCGAACTGCCGAACGATGTCGCAGAGGAGGCACGGCGCCTAGCCATAATGACACACAAGGCCCTTAATCTCTCGGGCTACAGCCGTACAGATATGATAGTGAACACCGACAACTGTATATTCGTGCTTGAAACCAACACCATCCCCGGCATGACGCGGACAAGCCTATTTCCGCAGGCGGCAAGGGCCGCCGGGATATCCTTCAGTGAGCTCCTCGACAGACTGATAGCCATGGCTATATCCAAAGGTAAGAGCCGATCCCATGATTAAGGCCATAAGTCTGATAGTCAAACGCGGGGCCGAACTACCGGAAAGGATGGGTGAAAGACTTCGTATCAGCCTTGAGGCAAGGGGCGTCTCTGTAACGGTGGGCGAGGTTGACCCAGGGACCTCAGCAGTGGTCGTCCTTGGAGGCGATGGGACCCTGCTCCATGTAGCAGGCAAGGCCTATATCCATAATCTGCCCCTCCTCGGAATAAACATGGGGACACTTGGCTTCCTTACTGAGGTCTCCATTGAAGAGATGGACGCCGCCATAGACATATTATTGACCGGGCACTTCAAGCTTGACAGGCGAATCATGCTCTCGGTCAAAGCGATTGAAAATGGAAACAAATCGGTTTTTGAATGTTACGCCTTGAATGAGGCGATAATAACAAGGAAAAACCCCGGCGGCATCATAGACATCCCTACACGGGTGAACGAGGTGTTTCTTACCTCATATCGTGGCGACGGCCTCATCATAGCCACCCCGACCGGCTCCACCGCCTATAACCTCTCTGCAGGCGGACCGATAATCCACCCGGACATGGAGGCCGTCATCCTGACACCAATATGCCCGTTCGCCCTTAACGCAAGGCCGTTCATCGTCTCTTCAGACGCAGAGATATCCATCTTGATACGAGAAGATCAAAAGGGTGTAAGACTTGTAGTAGATGGCCATGCAGGTTTCGATTTTGAAGAAGGCGGCAGAATAGAGATACGAAGGGCAAAGGGATACTTAAGGCTTGTCCGCTCCCCTTCCAGGGATTATTTCACAATATTAAGGGAGAAACTCGGGTGGTCCAAGGGAGTCGGGATCTGAGCCGCCATGCCGCTGCTATGAGAGGGCGAGACCCCGCCCTCTCATAGACCGCCTGCTGCAAAAAAAGATTAGACCTCTTCCCCTTCCTTTTTAAACCTGGACACAAAACGCTCCTTTTCCCTCTCCATGGCCTCCTTACCGGCGTCGATAGCGGATTCCAGTATCGTCTTTTTTTCTTCGATAAACTCCTTACCCTTTTCTAGGAGGCCTGCTGCCTTTTCCTTCACCTCGTCCGCCGCTTCGCCTGCCCGCTCACGCAGGTAGTTAGCCCGCTCCAAAAGACGTTCCCTGGTTTCAGGACCTGATTTTGGGGTAAACAATATGGCAAGTCCCGCACCTACTGCACCTCCAAGTAAAAACGCCGCCACCACACTGCCGGCTGAAAATTTCTCATCACAACTCATGATTGCCTCCTTTTTTAATAAAATTCCTTGTCAAAAAGTCAACCGACGCCCTTATGCCAGCGGTCATGCCTGCAATCTGTGCGGCAAGGCCTGTCAATCCCGAACGAGCGGCACTGGATACAGCTATCATGGCCTCGCACGTCTCTATGGCCGCATCAAAAAGGCCTTGGGCCTTTCTAACCTTGTCTTTTATGTCGCCGGTAGTATCACGGAGATCCGAGCTCACCTTATTGAGGTTCCCCACTATAACTGATACATCGTTGTCTATCAGCGCTTCAACGGCATCCGCCACCCTGGCGTGGGCATCGGCGGCCTTTTCAAGCGCAATCAAAACAGATTGTATCTGCGGAAGCAATGCGGAGTGTACCTCTGAAAGCGCAGCCGACACCCTTTTTACGAGATCGACAAGGTACGAAACGAGTACAATAATGGCCAATGAAACCGCAACGGCGGCGATGTCCATCCATGTTAAGGGCTGCATATCAAACCTGCTCTTTAATTTTTATAAACCTTGGATCATCCTATTTTTTATAAATGTCCGACACAAATTAAATATCATCATTCAGGCCCAGTTGGCAAGCTTTTATAGGCTGATCAAAAAACGATTGAACACTGCATGCGCCTTTATCAGGCACAAAACCATACCTCATCTCGGTTGCCAGACTGAAGTAAGGAGACAAATATAAAAATATAGTTACAATATAACCTTTATGACAGCGCGAGGCAAACCAGACAAAAACCTTGCCGATTCTGGTGCAACGGCGGTAAGACTGCAGAAATTGCTTTCAGCCGCAGGTGTGTGTTCAAGACGGACCGCGGAAAGGATGATCCTTGACGGCAGGATAACTGTGGACGGCAAAACGGTGACCGAACTCGGCGTAAAGGTTGAGCCTTCAAAAAACCTTGTCTGCGTCGACGGTATCGCTGTAACAACCGTAAACGCGCCGATATATATGGCCCTCCACAAACCCAAAGGGGTGCTCACAACGGTCTATGACCCCTTTGGAAGACCTACCGTAATGGAACTTCTGGCAGACGCACCAGGCAAGGTATATCCGGTCGGGCGCCTGGACATGGACAGCGAAGGGCTTCTCATCTTTACAAATGACGGCGAGCTTGCAAACCGCCTGATCCACCCGAGGCACAAGATTGAGAAGACCTACCGCGTCGTCGTCTCCGGTCGCCCTGAAGGGCATGACCTCGACCTACTCAGGCTGGGGATAGAGATAGACGGCAAAAAGACCTTGCCATGCAGGATAAAAGAGATCAAGTGTAAGGACCGCTCCTCGCTTTTGGAGGTAACGCTGAAAGAGGGGCGGAAGAGGCAGATAAGGATCATGTTCGACAAGATAGGACTTCATGTTATAAAACTCATAAGGATAAAGATCGGCCCGATCAATCTGGGGGATCTTCCGCCTGGCAAGTGGCGTATGTTAAAAGACGATGAGATATCGGCACTCAAGACGGCCGTCGGCCTCCCGGCATCCAATGCAAAGACGGATTGAAGGGGTGAAAAGATGACCATCCAGAAATTTATTATCGCCACCTACAATGTGAATTCGTTGAGATCGCGTCTGCACATAGTAATACCATGGCTTCAGAAGACAAATGCGGATGTCCTGTGTCTTCAGGAAACAAAGGTAAGGGATGAAGAATTCCCGGCAGATGCCTTTAAAGACATAGGCTACAATATAGTCTTCCGCGGACAGAAGGCCTATAATGGCGTGGCCGTGGCGTCGAGGCACGCGATAAGCAACGCGGAATTCGGTCTCGGCGACCCGCAAAACAGCCCTGAAGATGAGGCGCGGCTCATCCACTGCATAATCTCCGGCATCGCGATCATAAATTCCTATGTCCCGCAGGGCAGAGCAGTCGATCACCCCGCCTTTCAATACAAACTTGACTGGTACAGACGGCTGAAGAGACTTTTTATGGAAAGGTATATGGGCAGGATGCCCCTTGTGTGGTGTGGGGACCTGAATATTGCACCTGAACCCGAAGATGTCTACGATCCTGAAGGGCTAGAAGACCATGTGTGTTTTCACATCAAGGCGAGAACGGCCTTTAAAGACGTGAAGGATCTAGGCCTGGTGGATATCTTCCGCAAATTCAACCCGGGGCCGGGCCATTATACCTTTTATGACTACCGTGCGCCGAATGGGATAAAGAGAGGTATCGGATGGCGCATAGACCACATTCTGGCCACAAACGACATGGCAGAGAAGGCGACCAGCGCATTTATCGACATGGATACAAGGCTTGCCGAAAAACCGTCTGATCATGCCATACTTGCAGCAGAATTCTCTGCTTGAATTCGACAAGACTACTTCCCTTCAGACCCTAGTGATCTTAAAGATCATGGCACAAAGCCGCTTATGATATCTGAAGACCTCTCGTATTCCGCAAGGGCTTTTATGATGCAAATGTGCAGATCCACCCTGGAAAGGCCTAACCGCTCATACAGCGAAGGACGTATCCTGTGTCTGAATCCATCGGCCCCGACACCCATCCCCAGTTGAACCGCAAGGATGTTGCTGAGCGCAAGGAGCGCCGAAAGATCGTCATGGACATACAGGTCGGGATCGTGATGATTACGCACAGCCCTTACTATATCTGGCGGAAAGTCCCACTGTCTCAATATATCTGAACCTATGACCGCATGATCCCCGCCTAGCACCCGCCACTCCGCCTCTGTAAAGGCAAGCCCTTCCTGCTGGGCCAGGGTCAATATCTCGTCAAGCCTGTTGCCGACGAACATATTGAGCACGATCTTTCCTATGTCATGCAGAAGGGCACATGTAAATAGGATAGAGCGATCAGGATAACCGCATTTCTTTCCGAGGATCTCGGCCATGATAGCTGTGGCCATGGAGTGGATCCAGAGATCCCTCGGCTCCATAAGGTATCCTGAAAGCGGTCTTGCAAGATAAGGCGCGCCTGCACTGGCTATCAGCACCTCCCTCGTCTGCACCTGCCCCAAGAGGGTCAAGGCGGTATGAAGGTCGGTGACCTGCCTAGAGAGACCGAAATGCGCCGAGTTTGTAAGGCGTAGCATATTTGCCGTAAGCGACGGATCGAATCTCAATACGTCAACCAGCTGGGCGATGGTTCCGTTAGGGTCGTCAAGGATAGCAAGCGCCTTCGCAACGACCTTTGGGAATGTCGGCAGCTCCACAATGTTGTCGAATATATGTTCCAGTGTAAAATCTATCGGGGGACAGAGATCAAGGCTCATAGAGATACCTCTCTAAGACCTGGCGCCGTAACAAGAGGTCCACCAGCCTTACCGGCAATCATCTTGACCGATCTGTTGTATTGCCCACCCACATGTTCGCCCTGTATCATGACCCTGTTACCCTGAAGGATGGTACGGACAGCGGTATAGATCTGAGCGCCGAGCGCCATGTCGGAGGGCTCTTCAATAAATTTGGCAGCCCCTACGAGCCATATGTTCAAATTTTCCCTCTTGGCACCCCTTTTCATCAGCCCACGCATGAGACGGGTAAGACCTCCTGGTGCATCAAGGGCAACCTCCTCAAGACCAGCGTCACCTTCTATGCCAGATGGAGCCCTGGGGAGGACGATCACCGTCATTGCGGACACAAGGGCTGTCTGATCCTTTACGCAGACACATAGAGTTGAGCCGAGGGACCTGGCCACCAGCCATGTATCCGGGCTGCTGCTTACAGCAATGCCGCCTCTTCTTACCAAGATATGCTTCATGTTTTTATTTTCCCCTGATTGATGATGACTTTTAATATATCATCCCTATTTTTTAAAAAAAAGGAGGTCAACTATGAAAGAGGCCCTTTTTTATGAGACAAAAGGAGATAAGATGGTAAAATGCGAGCTTTGTAACCATTTCTGCCAAATCAAGACGGGTGGTCGGGGGATCTGCGGCGTAAGAGAGAATCAGGATGGACGTCTCGTGAGTCTGGTCTATGGCAGGCTTGTCTCGACCAATCTCGATCCCATAGAAAAGAAGCCGCTATTCAACTTCCTGCCTGGTTCCACCTCCTATTCCATCTCAACCGTCGGATGCAATTTCAGGTGCCTCCACTGCCAGAACTGGCAGATTTCACAATATCCGCGTATGAATAAGGGTAAAATCATAGGGGACGATTACACACCTGACGAGGTGGTAGAGGCCGCCGTCTTGAACGGCGCGAAAAGCATAAGCTATACCTATGTGGAACCAACCATATTTTATGAATTCGCATACGACTGTGCAGTCATTGCAAAAAAGAAAGGCATAAGAAACGTCTTTGTCAGTAATGGCTTCATGGCACCGGACGTCACCAGACACCTTGTCCCGGTGCTCGATGCGATCAACATAGATATAAAGGGCTTTACAGAAAGGTTCTACCGCGAGGTCTGTAAGGCGAAATTAAAACCTGTGCTCGACAACGTAAAATTGTTTCACGAATTGGGCGCCTGGGTGGAGGTAACAACGCTGATCATCCCAGGTCTTAACGATTCACCTGAAGAGTTAAGGGACATAGCGAGGTTTATAAAAGGGGTGAGCCCGGCCATGCCGTGGCATGTAACGGCCTTTTATCCTACCTACATGATGATGGACAAGCCTCCAACCCCTATCTCATCCCTCAGGCTCGCGCGCCGGATCGGACTTGAAGAAGGACTTAAGTATGTATATGAGGGAAACATCTCAGGGGAGGGTGGTGAAAATACATATTGCCCGTCGTGCGGCTCCGAAGTGATAAAAAGGCATGGTTTTTGGATAAAAGAAAACAGGCTTGAAAACGGCGGATGCCCTGATTGTAAGACGCTGATAGAAGGGGTCTGGAAATGAAAGACCCATATTCTATTATCTCCACCAATTTCTCTTCTCCAGGAAGTCGTTGACCTGTCTCCTGATAAGGCGCGGGATGAATTCAGGACGCCCGATATAGGAAAGGGCGTCCTTCTTGAGCCTTTCGACAAACTCCCGAAGCAGCCCGTCTTTTTCTCTCTGATCTATGAAATTCCTTTCAAACTCCTTATCGAAATAGACAAGTTCGCCCCTTGTATCCAGAAATTCGCGGAACATGGCCTCACACTCAGACAAATGTGCGAATGCGTCAGAGGTCACCCTGACAGACGCGCGGGCAAGGAGCTTTACATACCATCTATCACCGGCGATCCGGCGCGAGCAGTCATAAAGTTCCACTACAAGGCCGTTTGGAAGGTCTATTTTTTCTATAAGCAGTCCCATTGCTTAGTTTTGATGGTCTTTTTGCGGGGTCATCAGTGCTTGAACGCCCTCTGGCCGGTAAAAACCATCGCGACAGGTGGATCGGCCTCGTTGCAGGCCTCTATGACCTCCCAGTCGCGAAGACTGCCACCAGGATGCACAATGGCTGATACACCCTGACGGATGCCTACATCAACCCCGTCCCTGAACGGGAAAAAGGCATCTGAGACCATCACTGACCCAGGAAGTCCACCTCTATCCGCCTTGATCCTGGCATCTATCTCTGCCTTCTTTTCCGCTGCGTCCTTTTCGCCGCGTTCGGCCTTGAGCTCAAGCTCTTTATAGGACATACCAAGGCTGTCATAACACAAGATGTCAGCGTATTTGGCATAGGCCTTATAAACCGCTATCTCAGCAACCCCCACCCTATCCTGTTCGCCTGTGCCAATCCCTAATGTCACGCCGTCTTTTACATATATTACAGAGTTTGATGTCACACCCTGCTCCACAGACCACCCGAACAAGATGTCTTCGTATTCCCTTTCGTCGGGCAACCTTTTTATTCGGTAAAATCTCCCCTGGTATTCACATTCCGCGGGCCTAAGATCTTCTTTCGTGCGGATCCGATTTACAGGCGACTGTTGGACGATAAGTCCGCCATCAATGAGGCTCTTGAAATCCACAAAGCGTTTGTCCCAGAAGGTCTCAAGGTCTTCTATCCGCCTTATCTCTATGATCCTCAAGTTTTTCTTCCTGGCGAGGATATCCACCGCCCCTTCCTCGTATTGAGGGGCGCAGACCACCTCGAGATACTGAGCGGAAAGGGCCTCGGCTGTCCCTTTGTCAACAGGCCTGTTCAGGGCAACGCAACCCCCAAATGCGGCTACGCGGTCGGCACGCAGGGCCCTTTGAAAGGCCTCTTCAATCGTAGCGCCATAGGCCACACCACATGGGTTGTTGTGCTTGACGATTACGGCGGCAGGTTTTTTCATTAAGAATTTCAGGATATTAAGTGAATTGTCAATATCTGTGAGATTGATCTTGCCTGGGTGCTTGCCCGCCTGAAGCATGGCAGCCTCATCAATGGCGCTCACAAGTCCGTTTCCAGGTCCTATATAAGCACACCCGCCCATGACCAGATTTCCGTTTACAAGCTCGTACAGAGCTGCCTCTTGATCAGGATTTTCACCATAACGAAGCCCCCTTTCTTCAATCAGCCCTGTCTTTTCGTTCTTGAAGGCCCAAGTCCTCTTGCGGTATATCAAAGTTTGATCCCCAAACGAGATGCAGAGCTCGTCAGGAAACTGATCCTTAAGGATGGTCCTGTACATCTCCTTCATATCTTTCATATCGGCCTCTTGACCTCCGCTTATATCATATTCCGAGATGCTTCTTTAATTCATCGGCTGAAAGGACGCCAGAATGAAAGAGCCCATCCTGAAATATATAAGTAGGCGTACCTGTTATACCCTTTTTGCTTAGGAATGCGATCGTGTCCTCCACCTTTTTTTTACCGGCCTCACACTGGTTTTCCGACCTGTATCTAGATTTCAAGCCCTCGATGCCTTTATTGTCGCATATAATAGAGATAGATTCCTCTTTTGCACCTTGGTGAAACGGAAGCGGGAACAAAAGGACCCTCAACTCCAGCTGCCCAGCCTGGGCCATAGGAACGATTGTCTCCTCTGCCTTTTTGCAATAGGGACACTGAGGGTCGGTCACAAGGTAGACGACCTTACCCTTGCCTATCTTGAAGGCCGTAAGGCTCGAAAGGCGCTCCATCTCTGCAGCAGAAAAACGATTGAGCTCCATGGCCGCTTGCTGTGTGATATTCGTCCCGTCAGATGTCCTGTATAGCTGGCCGGCCACCAGAAATTCACCCTTTGAATCGGTATAGATGATCCCTTTCTGCTCGTTCAGCTTTAACTGCACCTCGCAGAGACCAGGTACCTGGCTCGGCGAAATCTTGACCACCTTGATGTTGGTCTTTTTAAATATCTCCGAAACGGCCTTTTGAACGGCCTCCTGCTGCGGACAACCCACCTCCGCAAACAAGTCGGTAAGCCCAGCGGTTATGGACAAAAAGATAAAAAGTGCTGCTGTAACGGCAATCTTTTTCATAACAATCTCCCGCAATGATTTATTTGTAAGACCTTTGCATAACTTAAACATAAAACGAAGCGCCCGCCTAGGTTGCACTTATAATAATAAAATGGGATAGTTCACTAATTCATATCAGCCATTTTGCACCAAGCCTTGCGATCCCATTCAGCCCCCACGGAAGGACCAAGCTGTCGATGCCGACCGATCTCAAAAAACACTGGGTCTCATAGGACCTCGTTCCGGCATTGCATATCAGGATAAAGGTCTTGCCCCTCGGAAGGGCCTGATAATCACCCCTCACCTTGTCGTAGGACATGGCGATCCATCGGCCAGGAAATCTCTCGGCAAGCAGTGCAGCCTCTTTCGGATGCCTTAAATCAAGCGCCATCCAATCAGGGTGATCAGTCCGGCCTTCCATCCAAGCCATAAAGTCCTGTATGGAGACGGTCTTGAGCCTGTCAGAGACCAAATTGTCAGCCACATTTGACACTGCATTCAGCACATCAACCGCAGTTGAAAAAGGCGGGGCGTAGGCGAGCTCAAGCGTGCTAAAATCGTCTACGGAGGCCCTGCGCTCAATGAGCCCACAGGCCGCATTGATCCTTGCCAAAAGCCCATCCCCCATCTTTCCAAGGCCTTGGAGTCCAAGGACCCTGCGGCTTCTCTTGTCAACGACCATGTTCAGGAACAAGAGGGCCTGTGTCGGAAAAAAATGGGCGCGATCTGACTGCACACACTTCGCCTCCACCGCATCAAAGCCCTCTGAAAGCGCGGTCTCAAGGCTTATGCCTGTCGAGCCCACGCAGACATCAAAGACCTTCATGATAAAGCTCCCCACACAGCCAGGAAAGACGCTTGGGATCCCCGCGAGGTTGTCCGCCACGATCCTGCCCTGACGGTTTGCCAGAGAACCAAGTGGGGCAAAGAACTTCCTGCCTGTTACGAGATGATTTATTTCGACGCAGTCTCCAGCAGCATAGATATCTGGATCCGAGGTCTGCATGTGCTGATTTACTATTATCGCACCCTGGGGCGAGACCAAAAGCCCGGCATCCCTTGCAAGCTCACTGCGCGGACGTACACCGGCAGCCATGACGACCAGGTCGGCAGCGATTTCACGTCTGTTTGTGACGACCCTTTCGACCCTTCCGTCTCCGCCGCCCACAAACTCCTTGGCGGCCTCCTGCGTATGCACCTTTACGCCCCTTTCCTTCAGGTGCTCCTGGACCATGGCCGCCATATCCGGGCCGATTATCCTCGGCAGTATCTGCGGCATAAACTCCACAATAGTCGTATCAACACCCCAGAGGTCTGCCAAACCCTCTGCCATCTCTATCCCTATGGCCCCACCCCCGATTATAACCGCGCTCCTTACCCTGCCGGCCGCAAGGTCGTTTTTTATTGCCACGGCCTTGTGGAGATCGCTTATGGCATAAACCCCCTTGAGGTCTCTCCCTGGTATGGGCAGGATGTTAGGCCTGCTGCCGGTTGCCAACACCAACTTGTCATACGAGAGCGCATCCTTTTCGCCAGTGATCACATCCTCTACATGCACGAGCCTTTCCTTCCTGTCGATGGACACGGCCCTTGTCTTTATACGGGTCGTTACGCCCTTGGCCTCCTGAAAAAAATAGGGGTCCCTGACCATATGAAAACTCGTGGACCTGAGCTCCTTTTCGTCAGAGACATCCCCGCCTACAAAATACGGGATACCGCAGCCACCGTATGAGATGAGATCGTCCTGATCCACAAGCGTTATGTCGGCGTCCGGAACAAGCCTCTTTAGCCGACTCGCAGCCTTTGGTCCTGCGGCCACCGCCCCTATGATTACCACCTTCATACTATTTTGTGCCCCCTTTAAATCGTTTAACCTGGTTAATTAACAGATAATAAACGATTAGTTAAGGGCAAAAAAGAAAATTTTTAAAGGACGACCACGCGATTGCGGCCGGTGTTTTTGGCCATATAAAGGGCCTCGTCCGCCTTCTTGATGAGATCCATCTCGTCCCTTACATCGGTTTCAGGGAAAGACACGCCCCCTGCACTTATTGTGATCCTGATATCGGTGTCGTCCGCCTTGACAGTCTGGTCCTCCACAAGACGCCGCATCCTCTCCGCTATCTTCATTATGTCCTTGCTTGATGCGGCAGGTAATATGGCCAAGAACTCCTCGCCGCCGTAGCGTAGGAGCACATCCCCCTCCCGCAGGGCCGAACGGGCGGTCTTTGCGACCATGATCAAGACGCGGTCGCCGATCATATGGCCATATGTATCGTTCACCTTCTTGAACCAGTCTATGTCGAACATGACAACGCCCAGCTGTATGTTCGTCCTTACCGCCCTGCCATATTCCTCATGCAACCTTATCATGCCGAACCTGCGGTTGAAAACGCCGGTAAGCGGGTCAATCGCCGCAAGCCTCTGGAGACGGTCATAGATGAGCGCATTGTGAAGGGCAAGGGCAAGGCCTTGACGAAACAGCTCCAGCCTATTTATCTCCTCGGTTATGAAACCCGCCGCACTTGCCAGCACTATAACGCCTATAGCAGCACCCTTATATACAATAGACGCAACACAGGTCTCTTTGGGCCTAAATTCCGCAAGCACGCCCTCGACCACTATGCCCGTCGGCAAGGTCAGCCTTTTACCTACCTTTGTATCAAACGCCCGCTTTACATGGTCATTTTCCGCAAGCCTTGCCGGATTTTTTATGCCGATGGAGGCGGCCACCCGCAATTCCCCGTTTTCTTCTATCAGGACAGCCCCTGCATTGGCGTTTGTATGCTGGATGAGCTGTTCGATGGCCTTGTCAGCCAGTTTTTCAAGGTACAGGTGGCTTGTCAGCATCTCGGTGAACATGCGGACCGCAAAGACATCCCTGAAAGAGTCGGCAAGGGCCTGCACAAGGCGGTTAAATGCACGGGCGCTCTCGCCTATCTCGTCATCAGAATCCCCTTCTATGAAGCAGTTTTCAGGCGTGCATTTCTCCATGTCGCCCTGATTGGCTATCTCAAGAAGGTTGGTCTTTACGTAGTTCATGTGGTCTGCAAGGATGCGAAGCCGTTTTCCTACTATCGCCTTGGCAAGCCAGATATTGGCCGCACCGACCAGGAGCCCTGCGATCATACAGGTTGCAAAAAACCAGGGTTTCATCACAAACTCAGATGGGATACCCATTAAAAGCACAAAAAACGGGAATACAACGCCCATCAAAAGCCCAAAACCTGTCATCCAGATGGCAAGGTCAGTAAACACCCTGTGGGTTATGCGCATATTACCCCCCCCTAACCTGCAGCTGCCGCACCGCCCTTATCGGCCCATTTTACAGCCTCAAGGTAACACCTGATTGCTGTCTCGTCGTTGATTCTCAATGCATCCATCAGTCTTGCCATATCATAAAGATGTCCCTGTTCATAGGCAAGCATGAATTCAAGATACGGGGCGAGGGGGCCCTTGCTGTCAATCAGCGCGCGGCTTACCGCAGGGGCCAGGGGCAGGGGCTTTAATATCTTTTCGATCGGCCTTTCAAGCACCGCATCCATCAGGGAAAAAAGCCCCATGAAAAAGGCATTTGACGCCAAATCGGCCTGTCCCGCGGCCTTTGCAAGCCTTTCTCCAAAGGATGCGCGGACACATGCGGTCTTCATGAGCTCCGTGGGTTTATCCGCGGACAAATGGGCCAGGAGAAGGACGGATATCCACCTCCTGATCTCTATCTCGCCCAACAAAACTATGGCCTGCTTGACAGATGACACCGGCTGCCTGAGGCCCACGGCGGCCACGTTTACGACCTTGAGGAGTTTGTAGCACAGCGCCGGGTCTTTGGTAATAATGTCGGATATCTCATTTATGTCAAGGTGGTTCCCCTGTACCGCGGTCATGAGTCTTAACATGGACCAGACGCCGGGCGATAGATCCTTGCCCTTGATGACAGAGGGTCTGGCGAAGAAATAACCCTGAAAACATGTAAAACCAAGGTTCAAGGCCTGTCTGAATTCTTCATAGGTCTCGATCTTTTCGGCAAGGAGCTTGATATTGCGGCCTGTTGCGGCCTGCCTCGCCGCATCTATTATTCCCCCTGTCTCCTCTTTGGAGCTGGCGCGCCAGTCCACCTTAATATAATCGGCCAGGGGGATAAGCGGTCTTGACGCCTCATTAAGGACAAAGTCGTCGAGCGCCAGCTTGAAACCCTTATGGGCCAGGGCCTTTAAGGCCTGAATCAGCGCTTCGTCAACCAGGACGTCCTCAAGTATTTCTATCACGACCTTATTGGGGTCAAGCATCGGGGGCCCGCTCAAGAGTAGTTCCCGCGTGAAATTGACAAACAGGCGCTTCCCGCCCACTATCTCATTAATATCCATGGAATAGAAGGCGTTATTGATAAGATTGGATGTGGCGGCGGTGCCGTCCATACCTGGAAATGCGTTTTTCTCCCCTGAGCGGTAGAGGAGCTCATATGCGACCGTTTCCCGGTCTGAATTCAATATAGGCTGTCTGCCTACATATATTTCCATATGTTCACGCAGGCCTGTACTATTGACTTTAAAATTAGTTTAATACCATGTATAAGTCAAATCGACACAGATGGACGGAAAACCATGAACTTTATTGATCAGGCGGAGATACACATAAAGGCCGGCGACGGCGGCAGGGGTTGCGTCAGCTTCAGGAGAGAGAGATATGTCCCGAAAGGCGGACCTGACGGAGGAGACGGCGGCAAGGGCGGGAACGTGGTCTTTCGTGTAAAGAACGGCCTGAACACCCTCCAGCGTTTCAGACACAGACGCGTCTTCAAGGCCGAAGACGGCAAGGCGGGCCGAGGAAAGAACCAACACGGCAAGGCGGGCCACGACCTTATCATAGAGGTCCCGCCCGGCACGGTCATAAAAGACCTTGAAACAGGGGCCGTACTTGCTGACCTTACCAATCCGGGCGAAGAATGGATCGCAGCCAGGGGCGGCAAGGGCGGTCTTGGAAACAGCCGCTTCGTCTCGGCCATGAGACAGACCCCGAGATACGCCCAGCCAGGACTTAAAGGCGAGGAAAGAGACCTTGCGCTTGAACTCAAACTCCTTGCGGATATAGGGCTGGTCGGTGTACCGAATGCGGGCAAATCCACCCTCCTTTCCAGGATATCGGCCGCGAGACCCAAGATAGCAGGCTATCCATTCACAACCCTTGTACCGAACCTCGGCGTGATAAATCTCTCAGACGGCCGCACCATGGTTGCTGCCGACATCCCTGGTCTGATTGAGGGGGCGCACCTTGGAGCGGGTATGGGTATCGATTTTCTACGCCATATCGAGAGGACAAAGGTAATCCTGTTTGTAATCGATGCCTCAGGCGAAAACCCCTTTGAAGAATTCGAAATGGTAAGAAGCGAGATGGAGAGGTATCGCAAGGCCCTAACGGAAAAACCGTTCTTGATCGCGTTGAATAAGACCGACATGTTGGATCGGGATATGATAGAAAGACTCAAAAAGACCTTTTCTCCTAAGACGAAGGCGCCCTGTTTCATATCGGCATTGACAGGCACAGGCATCCCAGAGCTCCTGGAGATACTCTACAACATGAGCCGTCCGACCACGATGGGAGACGGATCCAATGTGGCACAAACCCCCATACTGGCTTCTACGGCAGGATGATATAGAAACAAGAAACTGGACGCCAAAATATGCAAAAAAGATACATTGAAACGGCAAAAAAAATAGTCATCAAGGCCGGAAGTGCGGTCATTGCTGATGAAAACGGCCTTGACACCTCCATGATCGCCGCTGTCAGCCGAGGACTGGCGCATATAACATCCATGGGGCGCAAGGTGGTGCTGGTCTCGTCTGGTGCGGTAGCCGCAGGCAGGGGCAGACTCCCGATGCACAGAGCCTCAAAGACTATCCCTGAAAAGCAAGCGCTCGCCGCGGTAGGCCAAGGCAGACTTATGCACGCATACGAGGAGGCCTTCGACCGCTTTGGGATACCTGTGGCCCAGGTCCTCCTGACTAGAGACGCCCTGGTCTCTAGGCCCAGGTATCTTAATGCAAGAAATACGCTGAAAACCCTGCTCAAATGGGAGGTGCTCCCTATTATAAACGAAAACGACACGATGGCCACTGAAGAGCTCCAATTTACGGACAACGATGCATTAGCCGCCCTTGTGGTAAACCTTATGGAGGCCGATCTCCTTATATGCCTGAGCGACATAGATGGTCTTTACGACAGAGACCCGCGAAAAAGCATGGACGCCAGGCCCATCAAAGTGGTGGAACGGGTCGATGACGACATCCTCCGGCTGGCCGGCTCGAGTCCGGGAAGGGCCGGCAGGGGCGGCATGCGATCCAAGCTCGAGGCCGCGCGGATAGTCACCGCCTGCGGCATCCCCATGATAGTTGCCGGCGGCAGGACGCCAGATGTCCTGGAGCGGCTCTTTGCAGGCGAAGAGGTCGGTACGCTTTTCAAACCACAGAGACGGCGCAGGATATATGGGCGGAAACCGTGGATCGCGCTTGCCTTGCCCAGGGAAGGCGTGATTTGGCTTGACAACGGCGCGGTCATGGCCATACTCGAACAAGGCAAGAGCCTCCTGCCCGTAGGGATAAAGGCCGTAGAGGGCGGATTCGCCGCAGGGGCCTGTGTAATATGCAGGGATCAGACGGGGAGAGATATCGCCATCGGTATATGCAATTACGGCTCTGGCGACCTGTTGAAGATCATAGGGTGCAGGAGCAAAGAGATATGCGGCATAACCGGACAAAATGGGACCGATGAGGTGATCCACAGGGACAACCTTGTGGTATTATGAAATCAAGGAGGTAACCATGAAAGACATACAAGGCCTGATCGCCAGGATGACCGCCGACGCTAGAAAGGCGGCACGTGGAATTGCAAGACTATCGACCGCGACAAAAAATAAACTCCTTCTTGAGACGGCAGGACTTCTGGACGACAGACGCGGGCAACTGAAGGAGGAAAACGCGAAGGACCTTGAGGTGGCAAAAGAAAAGGGGGTTTCAACGGCCTTCATCGACAGGCTAAAGCTCTCCGACAAGGTCATCGACTCCATGATAAGAGGCCTGAAAGAGGTAGCGGCCCTTGCCGACCCGGTAGGAGCGGTTACCGGCATGTGGAAGAGGCCGAACGGCCTACTGGTGGGCAAGGTCCGGATACCGATAGGGGTGATCCTCATGATATATGAATCCCGCCCAAATGTCACCATAGATGCGGCTGGGCTCTGTCTCAAGTCCGGAAACGCAATAATCTTGCGCGGTGGCTCCGACGCCATACACTCAAACCTAGCCCTTGCCTCAATATTAAAAGAGGTCCTTAAGGGCAACAGTGCACCGGAAGGGGCGGTGCAGGTGGTCCCGACCACGGATAGAGAGGCCGTGACTGAACTCCTGAAAAAAGAAGGTGAGATAGACCTTGTGATTCCACGTGGAGGCGAGGGGCTCATACGGTTTATAACAGAAAACTCACGCATTCCAGTGCTCAAACACTACAAAGGCGTCTGTCATATATATGTTGACGACCCATCGGACATCGAGATGGCCAGGAAGATATGTCTAAACGCAAAGGTCCAGAGGCCGGGCGTATGCAACGCAATGGAGGGCCTGCTTGTCCATAAAGGCGTGGCCGATACCTTTTTACCCGCAATGGCAGAGGATTTCAAAAAGGCTGGCGTGGAGATCAGAGGCTGCACACGCACATGCAGTCTTGTACCGTATGCCAGGCCTGCCGCTGACTCAGACTGGGGGACAGAGTTTCTGGACCTGATACTTGCTGTAAGGGTGGTGGATAACATGGATGAGGCCCTAGATTACATCGCCCGCTACGGGTCGAACCACACGGAGGCCATTATCACCAAGGACTACGAACGGGCAAGGAGGTTTCTTGACGAGGTGGATGCATCACTCGTACTGGTAAATGCCTCCACACGCTTCAACGACGGAGGGGAGCTCGGACTCGGTGCAGAGATAGGGATCAGCACATCGAAGCTCCATGCTTACGGCCCTATGGGTCTTGAAGAGCTTACCACCCAAAAATTCATAGCCTACGGCTGCGGCCAGATAAGGATCTGACTTGAAGACCGTCCCGCGGGGTAACACATGCACATAGGATTGTTCGGGGGGACCTTCGACCCCATCCACTATGGCCACCTGAGGTCTGCGGAGGAGGTGCGAGAGGCGTTCGGTCTTGACGAAATATGGTTCATTCCAACAGCTTACCCACCTCACAAAGATACGGGAGACATCACTCCTTTTCACCATCGACTTGCCATGACGAGGCTTGCGGTAAATGGCGTCGATTATTTCAAGGTCCTCGACATAGAGGCAAAAAGAAACGGGCCATCATACTCCATCGACACCTTGAGGGAATTGAGCGGCCTACACCCTGACAAGGAATTCTATTTCATCCTCGGCAGCGACGCATTTGCATCCATAACCTCCTGGAAGGAATACTGGCATATACCCGAATTCACCTCCATAGTCGTCATGGGAAGAAAGGACGGTGAGATTGAGGAGGTAAAGCGGATTATAGCCCGGACCTTCAGAAACGCGAGGCCGGACGGCCCCGGAGACGGGGCGTTTATGCTGCCAGAAGGAAAGGGCATTTATCTCGCAAAAGTGACCCATATCGAGATATCTAGCACTAAAATGAGGGAACTTTTGATAAATGGACGGTCTATACGTTTCCTCCTTCCTCACGAGGTGACCAAATATATCAGCGCAAACGACCTCTATAGAGACGAGGCGATGAAGCTGGCCGTCGAACTGGCGAATGAGGTGGCAAACAACAAGGGTGAAGAGGTAGTGATCCTGAATCTGAGAGGCCTTTCAGACTTCACAAGTTTCTTTGTCATAGCCCACGGACGATCCGCCAGACATATCCAAGGCATGGCCGACAATATCCTGGAGGTCTTCGCGCAAAAAGACATCCATCCGCTAGACATAGAGGGCAAAAAGGAGGCTAAGTGGATACTCATGGACTACGGCGAGGTGGTAGTACATCTCTTTTATGAACCGATGCGCGCCTTCTACGACCTCGAAGGCCTCTGGAGCCAAGCGAAGAGACAATATATCAAAAAATAAACAAAGGGGGCCATACATGAAAAACGACATCCGACCGGTCATGCTGATCATAATGGACGGCTGGGGTTGGCGCGAAGATACAGAGGGCAATGCGGTCAGGCTCGCAAACACACCCAATCTTGACCGCTTTTACAACGAATACCCCTTTACCCTCCTCACGGCATCGGGCGAGGCCGTCGGGCTTCCTGCAGGCCAAATGGGGAACTCGGAGGTAGGGCATTTGAACCTCGGGGCGGGCAGGATAGTATATCAAGAGCTGACCCGTATAGACAAGACCATCCGGGATGGATCGTTCTTTGAAAATAAAACGCTTGTAAAGATCATGGATGAAATCCTGCACTCCGGCCATACGCTTCACCTCATGGGCCTTGTTTCAGACGGCGGAGTCCACAGCCAGATAGGGCATCTGTTTGCACTCCTCAAGATGGCGCGAGACCGTGGCCTCGCCAAGGTCTGTGTCCACGCCTTCCTTGACGGCAGAGATACCCTGCCGTCAAGTGGAGCCGGCTATATGAGGGAGCTTGTGGCCGAGATGGACCGACTAGGCTCGGGCAAGATAGCCACCATAATAGGCCGTTACTACGCAATGGACAGAGACAAGAGATGGGAACGGGTGGAGGCGGCTTACAAGGCACTTGTAAAGGGAGAAGGCCGAAGGGCAAAGGACCCTGTGGCCGCGATCGAAACGGCGTATGCCATGGGCGAGACAGATGAATTTATAAGGCCTGTCGTCCTTGAAGATGAAAGGGGTGAAATGACGCCCAGAATAGGCCGAGGCGATGGGGTCATCTTCTTCAATTTCAGGGCGGACAGGGCCAGACAACTCACCAGGGCGTTTATTGAGCCAGGCTTTTCCGAATTCAACATCAGCGACAGGCCGTTGATTTCCTTTGTAACAATGACCCTTTACGACGAAGGATTCAACTCCCCTGTGGCCTTCCCGCCGCAACACCTCTCCCACATCCTAGGCGAAGAGGTGGCAGCGGCAGGGCTCAAACAACTCAGGATCGCAGAGACGGAAAAATACGCCCATGTCACATATTTCTTCAACGGCGGCGAGGAGACGCCGTTCCATCTTGAAGAGCGGGTGCTCATTCCGTCCCCGCGTGAGGTCGCAACATATGACTTAAAGCCGGAGATGAGTGCCTTCAAGATAAAGGACGAGCTCATTAAGCGAATAACAGAGAATGACTATGCATTAATCGTCGTAAACTTTGCAAACGGCGACATGGTGGGGCACACTGGCGTCTTGCAGGCGGCTGTCACTGCATGCGAAGTAGTGGATAGGTGCGTAGGTGAACTAACCGATGTCTGGACAAAAAAAGACGGCGCGGCGCTGATAACCGCTGACCACGGGAATGTAGAGGTGATGCTCGCCCCTGACGGCGGACCGTCAACCACGCACACAACAAACCCTGTGCCGTTTTACATGATAGACAGCAGAAGAAGAGGTGCAAGGCTGTCAAGAGGGATATTGGCCGACGTGGCCCCAACGGCCCTTACAATAATGGGCCTTCCTTTGCCGGACGCCATGACAGGCAAAATACTCTTTGAATAGGGGGATAATGACGCTCCTTGAACTGATAGACGTTACAAAAGAATATAGGATCAGACAGGGGCTCTTTGATGCAGGGAAAGGCGTTTTGCAGGCTGTAGACAGGGTCGATCTCTCTGTCAGCGAGGGTGAAATACTAGGGCTTGTGGGAGAGAGCGGCTGCGGCAAATCTACCCTTGCAAGGCTCATACTTGGGCTTGAAAGGCCTACACGCGGCAAGATTATTTTTTGCGGCAATGACATAGATAGACTTGATTCCACAAGGCTCAAAGAGTTCAGAAGGCAGGCCCAAATGGTCTTCCAGGACCCGTTTTCATCGCTCAATCCCAAAAAAACGGTCTTTAATACCCTTAGTGAACCCTTAAAGATACATAGGCTCTTTAAAGGAAAAGAACTTACAGAAAAGGTGGCAGGGCTCCTCGAAGAGGTCGGGCTCGATGCATCGGCAATGGACCTGTATCCTCACGAATTCAGCGGCGGCCAGCGTCAAAGGATAGGCCTCGCAAGGGCCTTGGCCACCAACCCAAGGCTCATAGTGGCCGATGAACCCACATCCGCCCTTGATATGTCGATACAGGCCCAGATCATCAATCTCCTCCTCGACCTCCAGCAAAGACGCGGGCTCTCCTATCTTTTCATCTCTCACGACCTGCCGGTGGTGCAATTTATAAGTCACAGGATCGCGGTTATGTATAAGGGGGTTATAGTAGAGGTCATGCCGAAAGACGCCTTTTTGGAAATAGGCGCCGTACCAGACGCCAAAGAAAGGCCGCCTTACCGAGGCATCCCACACCATCCATATACAGATTATCTCATCAAATCCGTCCCCCTTCCGGATCCGAGGCGGAAGATAAATAATCAAATGACGGAAAACACCGCAGCGGAATCGCAGCCTTCTCCATCAAAAGATGTGCGGGATATCAGCGCATGCCGATTTTATGCGAGATGTCCGCTTTCAGCCTGGGCATGCGCAAAAACCCCGCCTGAATGGGTGGAGGCTGGCTCGAATCACTTTATAAGATGTCATGCAGCGGCAAGACCCTAAGCGTAAACAGGCCGCGTCTGGGTGGCTGTAACACCCGGATACCTAAAATCTTCTCATGCAAGCACACCGACTATAAGAAACACCGGATACACGCGGACGCTTCCATCAGGAGCGGCCCTCCGCATCTCGTGCGCAGTCACCGCCTTCAAATCCTTGAGGCCGAGAGACCCCATGATCGTCAATATCTCACTTCTATCAAAGCCATTATGAGCAGGGATCGGCGCCCCATTCCTATGGAAGGAACCGTCTTCAAGATCCAGGTCGGCTATGGCCATGAATCCACCCGGCATGAGCATACAGCGGAAGGTCTTCAGCATACCTGCAAAATCAAGGATGTGATGGAGTGTCATGCTTGTATAAATAAGGTCGAATCCACCGTCAAGCGGCCCTGTCTTAGTAAGATCTGTGAACAGGGGAAATATGTTTTTTACGCCGAACCTTGCGATCTTCTCCTTAAGCACGGATAGCATCCCTTCTGAGGCGTCGGCCGCCAGCACCTCACGTACCCGCCTGGCGATTTCAAGTGTCACAAGCCCTGTACCGCAGCCGTATTCAAGGGCCTTCATGCTGTTATTTAGCGGGACGTTTTCTGCGATCGCCGATGCAACGCCATGCGCCAAGGCGACCCTTGCAGGCTCTTCGTCCCAATTCGATGCAATCTTGTCAAAGACATTCACAATCCACCTCCATTTTTATCATCTTCAACAAATTCATCTAAAAAATCAATTAAATCAAGATACCCCCGGGGCAAAAAGCCTTTGCAACTCTTATTTTTCATTGTTATGATATCGCCATCAAAATACGTCAATATGGATCTCACCTCACAGACAAAACCGGACATATTGCGTAATTTTCAGGAGGTCTCATGTGAAAATAGAATACGATCCCGATATACCCATAGCGGCTCGCCCGTCAATAGACCAAATAATAAATGAGTCTGTTGCCGGTCCATGCGAATGTGGCTGCGATGAAATATATGTCTCGCTTGGCTCCAAAAACATCATTGACGTAAAATGCTACGACTGCGGGAAAAGTTTTTTCGAACTGGAGATCGAGGTCGAAGAAGAGGCCATTGAGGCCTGAATGGCCACCACCATTTAAAGGGACAAGGAGAGATTTTGAGATGGGAAAGATCAGGGTTGCTGTAGTCGGAGTCGGCAACTGTTTTTCTTCTCTATGGCAAGGTATCAATTATTATCACAAGAAGGATCGGGGCGATGAGGCCATCGGCCTTATGCACTGGGATATCGGCGGTTACAGACCTGGAGACATAGAGGTGGTTGCGGCCTTCGATATTGACAAAAGAAAGGTCGGTCGCGACGTCTCCGAGGCGATCTTTGCAAGACCAAACTGCACCAAGATATTTTTCAACAATATACCAAAGACAGGGGTCAAGGTGATAAAGGGAAGAGTGCTTGACGGTTTTTCCACACACATGTCCGACTATCCTGAAGACCAGACCTTCGTATTGGCGGATGGCCCAGAGGCCGACGAGGATAACGTAATAAAGATCCTGAAGGATTCGGGTGCGGAAATACTCCTCAACTACCTGCCCGTAGGCTCTGAAGAGGCAACGCGTTTTTATGCCAGTTGCGCATTAGAGGCAGGGACGGCGTTCATAAACAACATACCGGTCTTCATTTCGAGCGATCCGGAGTGGGAAGGACGTTTCAGAGAAAAAGGACTCCCCATCATAGGGGATGACATAAAATCTCAGATTGGAGCGACGATCGTCCACAGGGTGCTTACAAACTTGTTCAAAAAAAGGGGGGTGCACCTCGACAAGACATATCAGCTCAATACCGGCGGAAATACGGATTTCTTAAACATGCTAAACCGCAAGCGTCTGGCCTCCAAAAAACTCTCGAAGACCGACGCGGTGCAAGCCATGCTCGATGAACCGCTTGCCGATGAAAACATACATATCGGCCCAAGCGATTATGTGCCTTGGCAGAAGGACAACAAGATTGCCTTCATCCGCATGGAAGGCAGGCTCTTCGGAAACGTCCCCATGGATCTTGAGCTTAGGCTCTCGGTCGAAGACTCCCCGAATTCGGCCGGCATCGTTATAGATGCGATACGTTGCTGCAAACTTGCCCTCGAAAGGGGAATAGGGGGGGCGCTCCTCGCACCATGCGCATATTTTATGAAACATCCGCCGATGCAGATGACGGACGACGAGGCCTTTCAACGCGTACAGAAATTCATAGCCGGAGATCCTGACTGATGTTGACAAACACCGCAAGAAGGACACAGACATGAAGGCGCTTATAGCCCTTGAAGACGGGAGGATATTTGAAGGACGGTCGTTCACGGGCCATGGTGAGGTCTATGGCGAGATGGTCTTCAATACCAGCATGACGGGTTATCAGGAGATATTGACAGACCCATCATACAAAGGGCAGATCGTCACAATGACCTACCCACTCATAGGCAACTACGGAACAAACAACAGGGATATCGAGTCCTGCGACATCCACGCAGAGGCCCTTGTAGTCAGGGAATACGAAGAGGCCTACAGCAACTGGCGGGCGGACATGAGTCTCAGACGATATCTCATGGTTCATAACAAATTGGGCATCGAGCAGGTTGACACCAGGGCACTCACCAGACACATCCGCCTTAAAGGGGCCATGAAGGCCGCGATCTCCACCAAAGACCTTGATCCAGGCTCGCTGACAGCAAAGGCGAGGTCGTCGCCAGGGCTTGTGGGCCGCGATCTTGTAAAAGAGGTGACCTGCCGGACGCCATACATATGGAAAGACGATAAAATAACAACTCTAAATGCGCATACCCTGCAGAATATATGCAAGACAAAATCAAGGGATCTCCGGGTAGCAGTCCTGGACTGTGGTCTTAAATACAATCAGTTGAGGCTCCTTGAAAAACGAGGCTGCGAGTGCGTGGTGTTTCCATGCACCGCCTCAAAAGATGAACTCCTATCAGTGGAACCTGACGGGGTCTTCCTCTCTAACGGTCCGGGAGACCCTGCCGCTCTTTGCGGGATCGTAGAGACTGTAAAGGGGATCATCGGCAGACGCCCAATTTTTGGTATATGTCTTGGACACCAGATACTGGGGCTTGCCGTCGGTGGCAGGACGTTCAAATTGAAATTCGGCCATAGGGGTGCAAATCAGCCTGTCAAAGATCTTGAAACCGGTAAGATAGAGATTACATCTCAGAATCATGGTTTTTCAGTGGACGACAAGTCGCTCCCACCCGAAATTGAGATAACACACATAAATCTGAACGATCATACCGTAGAAGGTATGAGGCACAAAAAATTCCCTATGTTTTCAGTACAATATCACCCAGAAAACGCACCAGGGCCCCATGATGCCGAATACCTCTTCGATCGCTTTACAGAGATGATGAGACAATGCCAAAGAGAACGGACATAAAAAAGATACTGATCATCGGTTCCGGACCTATTATCATAGGTCAGGCCTGTGAATTTGACTATTCCGGAACCCAAGCCTGCAAGGCCCTAAGGGAAGAGGGTTTCGAGGTAGTGCTTGTGAACTCAAACCCGGCTACAATCATGACTGATCCCGACGTAGCGGACAAGACATATGTCGAGCCCATCACCCCTGCCGTGCTTGAAAAGATCCTTGAGAAAGAAAGACCCCAGGCCATACTCCCGACACTCGGCGGGCAGACCGGCCTGAACACGGCTGTGCGTTTGGCAGACATGGGGGTGCTCGAACACCTCCAGGTCGAGATGATAGGGGCGTCCCGCGAAGTGATCCACAAGGCCGAAGATAGGGAACTCTTCAGGGATGCCATGACCAGAATAGGCCTCAGAATACCCAAAAGCGCCATAGTCCGCTCAATGGACGAGGTAATGCTTGCTGCAAGGGAAATTGGTTTTCCGCTAATCGTGCGTCCAAGCTTCACGCTTGGCGGTACAGGCGGCGGCATCGCATATAATCCTGAAGACCTTGAAGACATATGCTCCCACGGGCTGGATCTAAGCATGATCCATGAAGTCATGCTCGAAGAGTCTGTTATCGGATGGAAGGAGTTTGAGCTTGAGGTCATGCGCGATGCAAGGGATAATGTTGTAATAGTCTGCAGCATAGAAAACCTCGACCCTATGGGTGTCCATACCGGGGACAGCATCACTGTGGCCCCTGCACAGACCCTGAGCGACAGGGAATATCAGGTCATGCGAGACGCCTCCCTCGCTATCATACGAGAGATAGGGGTCGAAACGGGCGGATCCAATATCCAGTTTGCCATAAACCCCCAAAATGGTGAGATGGTGGTGGTCGAGATGAACCCCCGGGTCTCACGCTCAAGCGCCCTTGCGTCCAAGGCCACAGGTTTTCCGATAGCAAAGATAGCGGCAAAGCTTGCCGTAGGCTATACGCTCGATGAGATCCCAAACGATATCACAAAAGAAACGATGGCCTCCTTTGAGCCGACGATTGATTATTGCGTAGTGAAGATACCACGCTGGACATTTGAAAAATTCCCAGAGGCCGAAGACATACTCACCACTTCAATGAAGAGCGTCGGCGAGACTATGGCCATAGGGCGGACATTCCGAGAGGCCCTTCAAAAAGGTCTGAGATCCCTTGAGATTGGACGCTTCGGCCTAGGCCTTGACGGGCGTGATCCATGGCAACGTTTCAGTGGAATGCCTGATAAAGAGGCTGTGATCAAGAGGCTAAGGACCCCGAACTCGGAACGCATATTCTATATTCCACTTGCCATGTCCATGGGGTTTGATATCGGCGAAATCCATAGACTTACAGGCATAGACCCCTGGTTTCTGCACCAGATAGCTATGATAAAAGAAGAAGGTGAACGCCTCTGTCTCGAGACAAGAGAGACGCTCAAAGACAACCTACTCCACTATAAAAGAGAGGGCTTCTCAGACGTCCAGATCGCATGGGCTGCAGGGCTCACACAAGACGAGGTAAGGGAGCTCAGGAGGCAAAACGGTGTAAGGCCGGTCTATAAACTGGTTGATACCTGCGCAGCCGAATTCGAGGCACATACCCCTTATTTTTATTCCACTTATGAGACGGAAGACGAGGCCAGACCAGGCACAGGGCGGAAGGTCATGATCCTTGGGGGCGGACCTAACAGGATCGGCCAGGGCATAGAATTCGACTACTGTTGTGTCCATGCGGCATTCGCCTTAAAAGAAGAAGGTATCGAGAGCATCATGGTAAATTCAAACCCGGAGACCGTCTCGACGGACTACGACACGTCAGACAAGCTCTATTTCGAACCGCTTACACTTGAAGACGTACTGCACATAATTGAAATAGAGAGGCCGATGGGCGTCATCGTCCAATTCGGCGGACAGACCCCGCTGAATCTCGCCCTTCCCTTGGCAAGCGCTGGGGTTAGGATACTTGGAACCAGTCCTGAAAGCATTGACATGGCCGAGGACAGGAAGAGCTTTCAAAACATGCTACGTAAGCTCGGGCTCATCCAACCCGAAAATAGGACGGCCTACTCGCTCGAAGAGGCCATTCTGGCTGCACGGGAGATCGGGTATCCGATAGTTGTAAGACCGTCCTATGTCCTTGGCGGAAGGGCCATGCGCATAGTCTATGACGAATTAGGCCTCAAATCGTTTATGGCCGAAGCGGTTTATGTCTCTGAGGGACGACCCGTACTGATTGACAAATTCCTCCAGGATGCGACCGAGATAGACGTAGACACTATATCCGACGGCGAGACAACTGTAATAGGCGGGATCATGGAACACATAGAAGAAGCCGGAATACACTCAGGCGACTCCGCCTGCGTCCTCCCGCCGCGGACCCTCTCATGCGCGCTAATAGACGAGATATGTTCGGCGACCAAGGCCATGGCCAGAGAGTTGAATGTTGTGGGCCTGATGAACGTCCAGTATGCAGTAAAAGATGGCAGGCTCTATGTGCTTGAAGTAAACCCAAGGGCCTCAAGGACTGTACCTTTTGTAAGCAAGGCCACAGGAATTCCGTTTGCCAAACTTGCAACCAAGGTCATGATCGGAAAGACATTGAGGGAGCTCGGTCTTACAAAAGACGTACCGATAAAACATGTGGCCGTCAAGGAATCGGTCTTCCCGTTCAGGCGGTTTCCTGGCGTGGACATTATCCTGGGCCCGGAGATGAAATCCACCGGTGAGGTCATGGGAATCGACCAAGGCTTCGGGATGGCCTTTGCAAAAAGCCAGATTGCAGCCGGACTCAATCTACCCATAAGTGGTACGGTCTTTTTCAGCATAAAGACCGGCGACAGGGCGGCCATACTTCCTGTTGCAAGAAAGCTCAAGGAGATGGGCTTTGACATCGTCGCAACCGAAGGCACATCGCTCTTTCTTAGAGAAAATGGACTAAAAAATGAGACGGTGTTCAAGATATCCGAGGGGCGACCGAATGTTATAGACCTGATGAAAAACCGCAAGATCGACCTGGTCATCAATACCCCGAGCGGCAAGAAGACCAGATCCGATTCCTATTACATAAGAAGAACGGCCCTTGAGTATGAAATCCCGTATTTTACAACTGTCCAAGGTGCGAGGGCGGCCGCCGAGGCCATTGCTTCATTGAAGTCGGAGGATATGAAGGTCAAACCCCTTCAAGAATACTACAAAAAATATGGACATTAATATGATCTCAATCCCTCGGCCTTGGCCTAAAATCCGTGAAGAGTGCGGCGTCTTCGGCATCTATGGGCACCCGGAGGCCGCAAAGCTTGCATATTTCGGTCTATATGCCCTGCAGCACAGGGGGCAGGAAAGCGCCGGCATTATCAGTTCAGACGGCAAAAACGTCAGGGAATTCAAGGCAATGGGCCTTGTAAGCGAGGTATTCAACGAGGCAAGGCTCAAGGAGCTGAAAGGGCATCTGGCAATAGGCCATGTGAGATATTCAACTACAGGCTCATCCATACTCCAAAATGCCCAACCCTTTTGCATCAGGCACTCCGGCTGCGCCCTGGCGCTCGCGCACAACGGAAACATCGTAAATGCAGGGGCAATTCGGCATGAGCTTGAGGCCAGAGGCTCGATCTTCCAAACCACAATGGACAGCGAGGTAATGGTGCATCTCTTGGCCAGGGCTGGGATCAAGGGGCTTGAAAATGCGATAACATCCATGATGGGCGCGGTAAGAGGGGCCTATTCCGTCGTCATAGGGACCGAGGACAGCATCATAGGCCTTCGCGACCCGTTCGGCTTTCGTCCACTTTGCATCGGAAGACTGGGCAAAGCCTACGTGCTTTCATCCGAGACCTGCGCCCTTGACCTGATCCAGGCGGAATACATAAGGGATGTGGCGCCTGGCGAGGTAGTGATTATAGATGCAAATGGCCTGAGGTCGTTCAAAGGGATCGAATCCCATAAACGTGCCCACTGCATCTTTGAATTCATCTATTTTGCCAGACCTGACAGCTACATTTTCGGTCAAAACGTCTACAGCTTTAGGAAGACTCTCGGTGCGGCATTGGCAAAAGAGGTGGATGTCAAGGCCGATTTCGTCATGCCTTTTCCTGACTCAGGAAACTATGCGGCGGTAGGATATGCGCAGGCAGCCAAGATACCGCTTGAGCTTGCCGTCATCAGGAACCACTATGTGGGCAGGACCTTCATCCAACCGAGCCAATCCATGAGAGACTTCGGCGTAAGGGTCAAGCTCAACCCTGTAAAGGAGATGATCTATGGCAGACGCGTCATAATCATGGAAGACTCGATAGTCAGAGGCACGACAAGCCTGACCAGGATAAGGGCGATAAGGGAGGCCGGGGCAAAGGAGATAACCATGCTCGTTAGCTGTCCGCCGATCAGATTTCCATGTTACTATGGGATCGACTTCTCAACAAGCGGCGAACTCATTGCAGAAAACCACTCGGTAGAGGAAATAAGGCGATTTTTGGAGCTCGATAGGCTTCACTACCTGAGCATCGATGCCATGCTGAAATCTGCCGGGGGGGACCCGAACAGTTTTTGCCTGGCCTGTTTCAACGGCCACTATCCCGTCCCTGTTGACGATTACAAGGGTAAATTCCAGCTCGAACAATGACTGAGGAAGACAAGAAGACATACCGGACCCCGCCCGAAAGGGATGCGGATGCGATATTAAAAGAGGCAAAGGATGCCATAGAGGTTGAGATCCAAGGTCTTAAGCGCGTCCAAGGGCATCTTGGAGATAGCTTTGTAAAGGCGGCAGACCTCATCTTTAAGGCTACCGGCAGGGTCGTAGTGACAGGGATCGGCAAGAGCGGGCTTGTGGGCCGCAAGATAGCCGCAACCCTTGCGAGCACAGGGACTCCATCTATCTTTCTCCACCCCGTGGAGGCCCTCCATGGCGACTTGGGCATGGTAGGCCAGGATGATGTGATAATCGCCCTTTCAAATAGTGGGGAGACGCAGGAACTGAATGCCCTGATCATGGTGTTCAAAAAAAGGGGCATCCCAGTAATCGCCCTTACGGGCGGATTGAATTCAACGCTGGCAAGACTTAGCCTAGTTGTGATAGATACAGGGGTAGAACGTGAGGCCTGCACGCTGGGTCTTGCCCCGACAGCCAGCACGACAGCAGCCCTTGCAATTGGGGATGCCCTTGCGGTGGTCCTTCTGAACATGCGCAAATTCAATGAAAAGGACTTTAGACGCAACCATCCGGGCGGCTCTCTCGGAGAAATATTGAAGGTAAGGGTGGAGGAAGTGATGCTGAGAGGTGATGCGATACCTGCAGTACACATAGGCACAGACATCCCTACGGCCCTAAACGAAATGGACGCCAAGGGGCTTGGTGCAGTCCTGGTGCTGGGCGACGGGGGCTGTCTCCTGGGCATACTTACGGACGGTGATCTCAGACGTTTCATTGTAAAATCAGGCGGATTGACAAAGGGATCCATAGAAGAAATCATGACCAAAAGACCTAAGAGTATCCGCCCTGAGGCGCAGGCGGCCGAGGCCATAACGCTCATGGAGCAGCACCTGATTACCGTACTGCCGGTTGTGGATAGGGAGGGATGTCTTGCCGGAATAGTGCATCTCCACGACCTCCTTGGCAAGGGTCAATTCAAGTTTTCGGTATAACACCGAAAACTAAAATAAAGGTGGACATCAATGGCCAGAGGACTAAACAAGGTAATGCTTATAGGTAGGCTTGGCGCAGATCCCGAGATACGCTACACCCAGGACGGCACCCCGGTCGCCAATCTGCGCCTGGCCACTAACAGGGCTGTTAAAAAAGGGGAGCAGTGGGAAGAGGAGACGGACTGGCATAGGGTGATCGCATGGAGAAGGCTTGCCGAGATCTGTGAACGATATCTTAATAAAGGTAGCCTAATTTATGTTGAAGGGCAGATAAGGACCCGTTCCTGGGAAGATAAAGACGGCATAAAAAGATATGTAACCGAGATACAGGCCCAGGATATCCAAATGCTGGATTCCAAAAAGGAACGTCTTGGCGGTGAAACAGAAGGTCTTGAGACCCCCCCGCCAATTGAAGACGACGTACCGTTTTAAGTGACGCTGAAAGTACTTGTTTTATCCACCAACTGGATCGGCGACGCCGTCATGACCACTCCTGCCATCACTGCGCTGGCTGGGCTCTACCCGGATGCAAAGATAAAGGTGTTGGCAAGACCGGCGCAGGCGTCAGTCTTTACAGGACACCCAGACGTAGACGAAGTTATAGTCGCCGACAAAAAAAGCCTTGCAGATCCGCTAATAAGGCCGTTTCGGCTTGCATGGCGCATAAGGGCCGAACAATTCGATATTGCCGTCGTCTTTCCCAATTCGTTCGAATCGGCGCTCATACCTTTTCTGGCAGGGGTACCTGTACGCATCGGCTATAATACAGACGGAAGGTCCATACTCCTCACACACGGCGCAACGGTGCCTGGCGACAAACAAACCAGACACGAGGTCTATTATTATCTCGGCCTTGTGGATCACTTGATAAAAAAGATGGGGCTTGAGAAAAAAACGGCACCTGAAAAGCCCAGGCTCGTCCTGGACGTCCCCAAAGAAGGAGAGGATGGGGCGGGGCGTATCCTTTCTTCAGTTGGTATTGAAAAAGACATGCTGATAGGATTTAATCCCGGCGCGGCATATGGCCCGGCAAAACGCTGGCCCAGCGGGCGCTTTATCGAACTCGGCAAGACGCTTACAAAAAGGCACAGCGAGTGCTGCATAGTCGTCCTTGGGACGGAAGGTGAAAATACCTTGGCCAAAGAGATATGTGCAGGCATAGGCAAAAGGGCCTGCAACCTGGCTGGCCGGACCAGTCTTGTCGAGGCAATGGGTATCATAAATAGGCTTCGTCTCCTGGTTACGAATGACTCAGGCCTTATGCACGTCGCCGCAGCGCTTGGCACCCCGCTTGTGGCCCTTTTCGGCTCGACTAATCCGACAACTACCGGTCCGTGGACTGAAAAAGCCATTGTCGTCAGTCG
Organism: Dissulfurimicrobium sp.; assembly: GCF_049968175.1. Lineage (NCBI taxonomy): Bacteria > Deltaproteobacteria > Dissulfurimicrobium > Dissulfurimicrobium sp. Next base: position 6,829 of record NZ_JBMFRG010000010.1, on the reverse strand, counting down.
CATCCTGCCCTGCGGCCCATGCCTGAAGCGCACGTGCCCGAACGGATTCGAATGTATGTTGGGCATCGGCGTAGAAGAGGTCTTAAAGGCCTGTGAAAGATGGCTTTGAACCAATGAAGACTAGACGCAAGGCGGTATTTTTGGACAGAGACGGTACCATCAATATAGAAATGGGCTACTTGGGCCGCCCGGAGGAACTCGTCCTTATAGACACGGCCGCCGAGGCCATAGCTATGCTCAACGGAAAGGGCTATGCGGTGGCAGTGATCACAAACCAATCAGGTGTTGCGAGAGGCCTCTTTGAAGAGAAAGATGTCAAGGCGATCCATGAAGAGATTGCAAGAAGACTCCTGAGATCAGGGGCCAGGGTGGATGGGTGGTATTATTGCCCTCATCACCCGTCGGAGGGCGTGGGGCGCTATAACATCCAATGTAATTGTCGAAAACCCCTTACAGGTATGATCGAAGCGGCAAGCAACGACCTTGATGTAGACATCTCCGAGTCTTTTGTGGTAGGAGACAGTATCCGAGATATGGAGCTTGCATGGAACTCCGGTGCAAAGGCGGTGCTGGTACTTACCGGCTTCGGGCTGGAGACCTTGAAGCGCCTTGCAAGACAAGACAAAAAGAATATCGTGTATATCGCTGCAGACATCCTTGACGCCAGTAAATTCATATGCGGATCTTGATCATAAAGCTGAGCGCTATCGGCGATGTGGTCCAGAGCCTCCCAGTCCTTGCAGCCCTCAGGATGACATTCTCCGATGCGCATATAGGCTGGGTGGTCGGGGAGGCGGCTTCAGGCCTCCTTGACGCACACCCCATGCTCGACGAACTCATAGTATTCCCACGGAAGGGATTGGGGGAGCTGGCATCAAACCCTGCTGATTGGCCTAAGTTTCTATACAAGGCCGCGACCTTTTTAAGACGTCTCAGGCTCAGGGATTACGACTTTGTCGTGGACCTTCAAGGACTCTTCAAAAGCGGTTTTGTAACCCTTTTTTCAAGAGGAAAGGTAAAGATAGGCTTTTCAGGTGGTAGAGAATTGAGCTCGATCTTCTTGAATAAGCGACTCCCGGCCTATGATCCAAATGAACATGCGGTAACGAGATATCTAAGGCTTGCAGCCCATCTCGGGGCAAAAACCGATAAGCCGGAGTTCCCGACGGGTCTTGACGACAAAGACAGGGCCAGGCTCGATCAGCTGTTAAGGGACCTTGGGATCTCGAAAGGGCCTCTCATATGCCTGATTCCAGGGGCGGCATGGACCTCCAAGCGCTGGACGAGCAGAGGTTTCAGCGAAGTCGCCGGCTACTGCATAGACAGATTGGGTCTTATGCCTGTAATAGCAGGCGGGGCTGGCGACAAAGGGCTTGCAGGGGAGATCGTATCGCTTGCTGGAAAGGGCATTATTGATCTTACTGGCAGGACGGATTTGAAGATGCTTGCGGCCCTGTTCGAACGCACCAGCGTAGTAGTAAGCACCGATACAGGCCCTATGCACCTTGCGGCTGCCGTCGGCACCCCTGTCGTAGCACTCTTCGGTCCGACGGCGCCATGGAGGACAGGGCCTTTTGGAAAAAGACACCAAGTCCTGAGGCTGGAGACTGGATGCAGCCCATGCTTCAAACGCATGTGCCAGGATCCTGTTTGCATGACAGGTATAAAATCCTCTGATGTCATCGCCGCCGTATTAAAGGCAGTAAAAGAAAACACTGCCCGGGCATAGACAAACTGTATATATGGAGATTAAGATGGATCAGTCTGTAAATCTAAATCATCAACTGTTGGAACTGCTGGCCTGTCCAAAATGTAAAGGGGATATCAGGCTCTCGGATGACAAAAAGGGACTTATCTGCGATAGATGCAGGCTCATCTATGAGATCAGAGACGGCATCCCTGTGATGTTAATAGACGAGGCTAGGCCGCTTGGAGACAGATGATTAAAGATCAGATGACAGACAGAACTAGGCTCCTTGTGGCCGTGGAGGCCTTCGAGCAGGCACGTATATTGGTGATAGGCGATCTCATGCTTGATCAGTTCGTTTGGGGCGAGGTCTTCCGCATATCCCCTGAGGCCCCTGTCCCAATAATCGAGGTAAGCGGAGAGACGATAACGCTCGGCGGGGCCGCAAATGTAGCAAACAACTTGAGGTCTATGGGCGCGGAGGTGGCCTTGGGTGGGGTAATCGGCAACGACCCAATGGGGGGTTCTATAAAAGATATGGCCCAAGGGCAAGGCATAGACACCTCCGCTGTGGTAAAAGACGGGCGCCCGACCACGGTAAAGACCAGGATAATAGCAAGGGGGCAGCAGGTCGTTAGGGTGGACAAGGAACAAAGGGCGCCCATAGGGGCTGAATGTATCGAGCCTATGCTCGCCGCTGTCCACAATCTAAAAGATGGTATCTCATCCATCGTGGTCTCGGATTATGCAAAAGGCACGGTCACAGATGGTCTGATGAGGGGTCTCAAAGATCTGGCGAAAGAAAGGAACATCCCCATCCTTGTTGACCCCAAACCAAAAAACCGACATCTATACAGGAATGTAAACCTCATAACTCCGAACAAAAAAGAGGCTGAAGACCTGGCCGGCGTAAAAATAAACGATGAGGCGACGCTTAAAGAAGCGGCCCGGACGATCCGACAAAGGCTTGAAACAGAGGCCGTGCTAATTACAATGGGGCCACAAGGTATGGCGCTTTGGCAAGGAGACGACGGACTCTTTACAATCCCGACCATGGCCCAGGAAGTCTTTGATGTTACAGGCGCAGGAGATACCGTCATAGCAACACTTGCGCTTGGGCTTGCAAGCGGGCTTGCCCTAGAAGAGGCCGCCTGCCTGGCCAATATCGCAGCAGGGATCGTCGTAGGCAAGGCTGGAACGGCGGTCTTGACTCGAGAAGAGCTCAAGGAAAAGATATGCCAAGAAGCATGACTACATTTTCAAGGGTAGAGGTTTCAGAAGGAGAGCTCGCCCTCGTCATGGAACTTAAATCGATAAACAGCAGATACTGCGACCTGGTCATAAGGGCCCCCAGATGGGCCTCGCCCCTTGAAGATAGGATACGAAAACTCATCCAAGGGAGGCTACAGCGCGGCAGGATCGAGCTCAACATCCAGGCTTCAGGCCGAACCAATGGCCTGACGAGTCCAGGGATCGCATCATTTGAACCCGATACAGCTCTTGCAAGGACCTACATAGAAGCAGCACTCAGGCTCAAGCAGGAACTTGGGCTGGAGGGCGTTGTCGATCTGCCGCTGCTGCTGAAGGCCCTGCCGGGCATTATTATTATCAAGGACAAGGAAGAAGACCCTGAGAATATGTGGCAGCTCATGGGCCCGGCGCTTGAACGTCTCTTGGACGAGGCTGAAGATATGGCGCTGGGAGAAGGATCCGCACTTCAAAAGGATATGACAACAAGGATCGAATATATAGAGGCACAACTGAACGAGATATCAAAGCGCGCCTCAACGCACCTTGTCGAGGCACAAAGGGCCATGTCCGAAAGGATCAAGGCCATTTTGAAGGATGTGCCGGTGGATGAATCGAAGCTGGCACAGGAACTTGCTGTCCTTGCGGACCGTCTCGATATAACAGAAGAACTGGTGAGGGCCGAAAGCCACATAGGGCAATTCAAGAAACTGCTCTCCGAAAACGGTCCGATAGGAAGGCGGCTTGACTTCCTGCTCCAGGAGCTGTTCAGGGAAATCAACACCATGGCGGTCAAGTCGGCAGATTCGACCATCTCTCACATATGCGTTGAGATAAAAGGCGCCCTTGAAAAAATCAGGGAGCAGGTTCAAAATATTGTTTAAAAGAGTTTAAAATTCAAAAATTTTAAGTGGATGTCATCAATACCAGCGCCAAAACAGTTTACTGCAGGCTGGTAAAGATATAAATTTAATGCCTTTAAAAAAACTAGAAGGGAAGGACGGAATGAGTTGCAAATGTAAACTCTTGAACATCGGATTCGGAAACTCCATAGTGGCCGAGAGGGTGGTGGCCATAGTAAATCCGGTTTCGGCACCTATCAAACGCCTGCGGGAAGAGGCCAAAAACAACGACAAACTAATAGATGCAACCCAGGGGCGGAGGACGAGATCCATAATTGTAACTGACAGTAATCACGTGATCCTCTCGGCGATTCAGGCCGAGACCATCGCCCAGAGGCTTGCAGCGGATTTACTTACAAAGATCGATGAGAAGGAAGGGGAGAAAGATCTCCCCCCGGCAGAATAGCGTCGGATGGAGCAGGGGGACATCTTTGTCATCTCGGCACCTTCGGGGGCGGGTAAAACTACGCTCTGCAGGAGACTGCTGGCAGACGATAAAAGGCTCTGCTTTTCGATCTCCCATACCACAAGGCGACCAAGACCAGGGGAGATAGACGGAAGGGACTATTTTTTTGTCTCAAGAGAGCGCTTTGAGGCCATAGAAAAGGATGGCGGGTTCCTGGAATGGGCCGAGGTGCACGGGAACCTTTACGGCACATCGAGATCGCAGGTGTTCGAACGGCTCAAAGAGGGTGCGGACGTCCTCCTTGATGTAGACGTGCAGGGGGCCAGACAGATTCGAAGGACCTTTCCGGATGCCGTATTCATCTTCATCTTACCGCCGTCATGGAGAGAACTGGAGAGGCGCCTTTATGCCCGCGGGAGTGAAGACAGTGAATGGCTCGAGCTCAGGCTCAAAAATGCCGCTGTTGAATTGGATGCGGTAACAGAATACGAATTTTCAGTGGTAAACAATGAGCTTGAGACCGCCCTTGAAGAGTTAAAGGCCATAATCCTTGCCAGACGCTGTAGGACAAAGAGGGTCCTCGAAAGGGCCGGGCTTGCCGAGTCCTTGGGTGTACAATGCGGCCGTAATGTCTGAAAGATCGCCGCAAAGGGAATAAATGGAGACATCTCAAGGCCGAGCGCCTGTAACGATCTGGGGCATACACCCTGTAATGGAGTTTTTAAAGACATGCCCGGATGCTGTAAGGGAGATATGCGTGCTGCCATCGTTCGGGAACAGACCCTGGCAGCGTAAACTCCTGACTCTGGCCCTGGAATGCGGTATAAAACCTATAGGCGTACGAGACTTTAACAAACAAACTATAGCGCCGGGCGCTGTACACCAGGGCGTTACGGCGCGAGTCATGCCTATATGGCCGATAGACCTTGCTGAGCTCCCTAGACACGTGGGCGATCATACGCCGCTTCTTGTTGCATGTGATCAGATAACGGATCCCCAGAATCTGGGGGCGATCATACGCTCATGCGTGGCGTTCGGGGCACAGGCGGTCATTGTCCCGTCAAGGAGTTGCCCCGAGATAAACGGCGTGGTTATCAAGGCATCGTCTGGGGCGGTTGCGCATATAAGGGTCTGCGAGGTCTCAAACCTGGCAAGGGCGCTAGCCGCACTCAAAGGCATGGGGCTTTGGGTGGTAGGGCTGAGCCCCGAGGCGGAGACCGTCGTCTGGGACGTCGATCTTTCCGGGCCTATATGCCTTGTAGTCGGGGCAGAGGGTGAAGGGATTCGTTGGTTGATCAAAAAGACCTGCGACATCACCGCCTCTATACCGCAGCATCCTGGGATAGGATCCCTCAATGCAGCATCGGCTGCAAGCGTATTTTTATACGAGGTGACGAGGCAGAGAAGGGGGCCGACAAAATCCTAGGATCAGGGGTGGATATCATCATGATGAAAGGCTTTAATACCACATATTGGAAGACAAACCCTAAAAAGGATGCCGCAAGATATCTTGAGGAGGATCTGATTTGATACTTGTAACCGGGGGCGCGGGTTTTATAGGCAGCTCGATAGTCTGGAGATTGAACACCCTTGGAGAAGACAGGGTTATTATTGTCGATGAGCTTGGCCATGACGAAAAATGGAAGAATCTTGTCGGGCTGAACTATTACGATTTTATAAATAAAGACGAATTTATAGACAAAATCAAGGCCGGGCTGAACTTTGACGCCAGATCCGTTATCCATATGGGGGCGAACTCATCCACAACAGAAAAAGACGCCGACCACCTACTCCGAAACAACTATGAATATACAAAAAAACTTGCACAATACTGCCTTGAAAGGGATATCAGATTTATCTACGCCTCTTCCGCTGCCACATACGGCGATGGCTCCCTTGGCTTTGACGACAGCGAAGACCTGTGCCGTCTTCTGCGCCCTCTCAATATGTATGGCTATTCTAAAAACCTCTTTGATATCTGGGCTGTTAAGAAAGGGGTCATAGGCAGGATCGTCGGTTTGAAATATTTCAATGTGTTCGGCCCTAATGAATATCACAAAGGAGATATGCGCAGCGTGGTCCATAAGGCATTCGAACAGATCATGGATACGGGGAGGGTGAAGCTATTCAAATCGAGGAATCCGCACTACAAAGACGGTGAGCAGATGCGCGATTTTATTTACGTTAAAGACGCCGTTGATATGACCTTGTTCTTTCTCGATAAAAAAGAAAAAAATGGGCTGTTCAACGTGGGTTCGGGCAGGGCGCGCACATGGAACGACTTGGTGACCGCGATATTCAACGCCCTGGACAGACCTGTAAATATCGAATATATCGACCTTCCTGAGCATCTTGCGGGAAAATATCAATACTTTACCGAGGCAAGACTCGAAAAGATAAAAAGGGCCGGTTACTCAAATCCCATAACTACCTTGGAAGACGGCGTAACTGATTATGTTAAAAACTATCTTTTGAAAAATAAGTACTTCGGATTTTAGGACCGCATAGCGTTAACTGTACGGCAATAATGTAACGCCACTATCCCTGGCAGTTCCTTACCCTCCAGCAGCTCCAGAAAGGCCCCAC